>JBGSPT010000160.1:0-10526 GCA_041738475.1 Treponematales bacterium | reverse complement strand
GCCTCGGCCCCGGCCGCACTTCGCGGAATTCCCGGAAATCCTTTCTCAATCCGCTGTGCCCGATCCGGAACCCTCGACGAAGCCCGACGGGCTTCGTCGCCGTAGGGCCGCGCAGCGGCCCTACGCCATGACCGATTTCTGGAACGACTTCCCCACGATAAAGAACCGCCTCGAAGCCGTCTCCGCCGAAATGGCCGCCACGGCGCGGTCCGCGGGCTTCCCCCTGGCGTCGGAGCTGACCCGGATGGTGGAATCGGACGGCAAGATGCTCCGTCCCGGCTTCCTCCTCCTGGCCTCGGAGTTCGGCAGGGCCGGACGGGCGGACGAGCTTGCGCCCCTGGCGGCCTCGATCGAGCTTCTGCACATCGCAACCCTCATCCACGACGACATCCTGGACGAGGCGCCTCTGCGGCGGGGAGAACCCGCCTTCCATGTGCAAACCGGCGTCAAGGAAGCCGTGTTGACCGGGGACTGGCTCTTCGCACAGTGCTTCCGGCTGGCCTCCGGGTTCTCCACCCCCGAAAACGCCCGGCGCTTCGCCCTGGTCATCGGAATCGTCTGCTCCTCGGAAATCCGCCAGGACCTGGACAAGTTCAGGTACTCCAAGAGCGTACGGGACTACCTTCGAAAGATCGCCGGCAAGACTGCGGCTCTCTTTTCCCTGGCATGCACCCTGGGCGCGGTGGAAGGCGGCTGCGATCCCGGGACCGTGAACCGGCTTCGGAGGGCGGGGTACGACATCGGCATGGCTTTCCAGGTGATCGACGACATCCTGGACTACGAAAGCACCGAGGGGGTCTTCCGCAAACCCGTGGGCAAGGACATTTCAGAAGGACTCTGCACCCTACCCCTCATCCATGCCCTGGAGCGGGACGACGGCCGCATCGCGGCCCTCCTGGAACGCCCTCCCTTCGACCGGCCCGTCGTGGATCGCATCGTGGGCCTTATCCGGGATTCCGGGGCCCTGGAGGCGTCCCGAGAGACTGCGCGGCGCTATACCGGGCGCGCCCTGCGGGAGATCGACTCCCTGCCGGACAAGCCGGCCCGGCTGACCCTGCGCCGGGTGACCGAACGCCTCCTGGTAAGGGCGTACTGAAAGGCCCAGGGACACGGACAGCCCATGAGGAACCTGCTGATAACCTACTGTCTCGTCGCCCTGGGACTCTCCATGGACGCATTCGCGGTCTCCGTATCCAGCGGGATCTGCATCCCGAACCTGAAATTCAGGCACGGGCTCCGGGCGGCCGCTTCATTCGGCTTCTTCCAGTTCCTGATGCCCCTGGCCGGGTATTTCGCCGGCGCCGTCTTCCGAGACCTCATCCGGGAATACGACCATTGGATCGCCTTCGGCCTTTTGGCCTTCGTGGGGGCCAAGATGATCAAAGAGGGATTCGAGGTCCGCACCGAAGCGGCCTGCGACGAGGAGGAACTCCGGAGGCGGAACATCCTGGACCCGGGGACCCTGGTCCTCCTCTCATTCGCGACGAGCATAGACGCCCTTGCGGTGGGGCTCTCGCTCAGCGTCCTGGGACAGCCCATCATGCTCCCCGCGGTCATCATCGGCGTCCTGACCTTCCTGGTGTGCCTGGGGGGCTGCGAGTTCGGCAAGCGCCTGGGAGCGGTCTTCGAGCGCTGGGCGGAGGTAGCGGGCGGGGCCGTCCTCATCGGTATCGGCGTCAAGATCCTGGCGGAACACCTTTCGAACGGACTGTGACCCGGGCTCGCCGCTCCACAAGGCGGCCGTCCGGAGGGTATACTGTCCTTCCGATGAAGATCCGCAGCTCCTTCGTCTTTCTATTATTCCTGGGCATGCTCTCCGCCGCGGCCGCCCAGACGCCCCTCCCTTCCGTCCAGGAAGGCCCGGCGGGGAATTCCTCCCCTTCGTCCCGGTTCCTCCTTCCCGACGATCCGGCACCGCTCCTGGACTGGACCCTGGAGGAGGCCTGGAGCAGGCTGGGACCGCCCCGGAACATCCTGGCGGTCCGCGGCGACGAACCCTGGCAGGACGATGTGGCCTTCGAATACGGGGACGGGCTTTCGGTATACTGGTATCGGGATCGACTGTGGCAGGTACGCCTCTCCGCGGGGTACGGGGGATCCTGTTTCGGGTTCTTCCTGGGGGATCCCGCGGATAAGGCCCTCTCCCTGCTGGGCACCCCTGACCGGAACGAGCCCGAAATCCTGGAATGGCGCCTGCCCTGGCGGGGCTATCCCGCGAAACTCCGGATCGTGACCCGGGACGGCAGGATAACGGAGGCCTATGTGTACCGATCCGATTTCTAGGAGGTTCCCTTGGCCCAGCTCTGTCTCTGCCTGACCGGAAAGACCCTGGCGGAAAACCTTCGGGCCCTGGACATGTACCGGGGCCGGATCGACCTGGCCGAACTTCGGGCGGACTGCCTGGACCCCAACGAAGTCTTCCACATCCGGTCCTTTCCGGAACTCGCCGGCATTCCCACCATCCTCTCGGTACGGCGCCGCGCGGACGGGGGCTATTTCGACGACGGCGAGGGCGCCCGGCTGGTGGTCTTCGCAAAAGGCCTGGCCTTCGCCAGCCGGGACCGGAGGCTGAATTTCGCCTACGTGGACATCGAGCAGGACTTCCGGATCCCGGCCCTGGAGGAGGCGGCGCGCACCTTCGGGACCCGGATCATCCGGTCCAGGTACTGCCCCGCCGGCCTGCCGGAGGACCTGGACGCGATCTGGGCGGATCTCTCCCGGGATCCCTACGAGATCCCCAAGCTGGCCGCGGTTCTCCGGGGCATCGGGGAGACCCGCAGGCTCTTCGAGTTCGCGGATCGCCTGCCCGACACGGAACGAATCGTCTCCGGCTTGGGGGAGTACGGATTCTGCTTCCGCATCCTGACCTCCCGCACGGGGAGCCAGATCAACTACGCCAGCCCCTCCCTGGCGGGTCTGCCCTCCGCGGCCCCCGGTCAGGCGACAGCGGAGGAATACGAGAGCGTCTACCGCTGGCGAAAGATCCGGAAGGACTACGCTCTCTATGGGATCCTGGGGGGTTCCTCCGTCCTGGGATCCCTCTCGCCCTCCCTGCACAACGCGGGGTACGCGGAACTGGGGATGCCGGCCGTCTACCTTCCCTTTCCCTCGGATTCCCTGGAGCAGTTCCTGGCCCTGGCGGAGGACTTGGGGGTGCGGGGCTTCTCCGTCACCGTCCCCTTCAAGGAGAAGATCCTTCCCTTCCTGGCTGAGAGAGCCCCCGAGGTTTCCGCCATCGGAGCCTGCAACACCGTGGTCCGGACCCCCTCGGGCTGGTACGGTACCAACACGGACGCTGCGGGCTTCGAGCGAAGCGTCCTGGACTTCCTCCGGCGTCCGGATCTGAAGGGCGTACGGGCCGCCATCATAGGCGCCGGGGGCTCCGCCCGGGCGGTGGCCTACGCCTTGCAGAAGCTTGGAGCCTCGGCCTGCGTAGTCAACCGGGGCATGAACAAGGCCAAGCGGCTGGCGGAGCGCCACGGCTTCGAGTGGGCGGGCATGAACGAGCGCGCCGTGGAGCTCCTGGGCCGGTACAACGACCTGATCGTCCAGACCACCTCTGTGGGCATGGAGGGGGGAGTCCCGGGGGATCCCCTGGAATGGTACGAGTTCACGGGCTCGGAAGCCCTGGTGGATATCATCTACAATCCCAAGGAGACCCCCGTGATGCGCCGGGCCCGGGAGGCGGGCTGCGCCGTGGCCAACGGCCTGGGGATGCTCCGTGCCCAGGGTGAGGTGCAGTTCGAGCTGTTCACCGGGAAAAAGTATCCCGGCCTGCCCTTCGGGGATGTAGTCTAGCGCCCGCGCGGAACCGGGCGCCCAAAGGTCCGGTGCCGCGCCTTGTAAGGAGACCTATGCAAAGCAAAAGCGCCTTCGCGGCCGTGGTCGGCCGACCGTCCAGCGGAAAATCCACCTTGATGAACGCCCTGTGCGGCCAGAAAGTGTCCATCGTATCCCCCGTACCCCAGACGACCAAGAATACCATCCGGGGCATCGTCAACCGGCCGGAGGGGCAGATCGTCTTCCTGGACACCCCGGGTATCCACGACTCGGAGCAGCGCCTGAACCAGCGCCTCCGGGACCTGGCCCGGGAGGCCCTGGGAGGGGCGGACCTGGTGCTCTACGTCCTGGATTCCACCCGGGCTCCGGGCCGGGAGGAGCAGGCCATAGCAGCCCTGCTGGCGCCCTACTCCGCAAAGACCCTGGCCGCGGTGAACAAGACCGACGCCGAGGGTTCCGACTCCGGGCGGGCCCGGGCGTTTCTGACGGACGCCCTGCCCGGGGTGGAAGCGCTGGAGATATCCGCGCTCACCGGGGCCGGTACGCCGGAACTCCTGGCCCGGCTCTTTGAGCGGGCCCCCGAGGGCCCGGCCTGGTATCCCGAAGAGTACTACACGGACCAGGAGCCCGTGTTCCGCATCGCCGAGATGGTCCGGGAGAAGGTCCTCCTGCACACCCGGGAGGAACTGCCCCACGCGGTGTACGTGGACTACCGGGACTCGGGCCGCCGGGAGGACGGGGCCCTGGTCTACGAGGCGGACCTGGTGGTGGAGAGGGAAAGCCAGACGGGCATCCTGATCGGCGCCAAGGGCGCCACGATCCGGCGCATCCGGGAGGAGGCCGAGAGGGACCTGGCGGACATCTTCCCGTACGCGGTGGTCCTGTCCCTGCGGGTGCGGGTCCAGCCGGATTGGAAGAAGAACGAGAAGCTAATCCGGAAGCTGTATTACTGAGCCTTCCGAAATAGAGCCTGACAGGATGAACAGGATGGAAGACGGATGGACAGGATACGGAGGAAGGGATTCGGAACCTTTCGAGGAGGCGTTCATGGAATCGGACATCCGGCTCGAACCGAGCATAGAGGAGTGGCAGGAACAGCGCGGCAGGCTCAACGAGACGGTGATGGCCATGGCCGGACTCGAGATCAAGCGCTTTTTCAGCCTGGACGGGCAGACCTATCGGGCGGGGGCCCTGGACGCCAAGACCAAGGAATTCCTGGGCCTCGTCGCCTCCCTGGTGCTCCGCTGCGACGACTGCATCCTCTACCACACGATCCGCTGCAAGGAGGAGGGCGCGACCACGGAGGAGTTCCGGGAAGCCTGCACGGTCGGACTGGTCGTGGGGGGCTCGATCGTGATACCCCACCTGCGCCGCGCCGCCGCCCGGTGGGAGGAACTCTCGAACAGGCCGGCGGCCCCAAGCGGGGGCGCGTGACTCCGGCCCCGGTCCGCCTCGAAGAGGACTCGGGATTATAGCAAGGTATTGAATAAGGCTAGGAAGCCTTTTTTAACACCACCTCAATGTCGCAATTGCGCAGAGAACCGCAAGGTTCATCGCGGGCGAGCCCGCGGAGCAATTGCATAGCAGGTTGTTGAAATGCTTCGAGTATTTCAACAACCTGCTAGACCGCCTTCACCTTCCGGCACTCCTCCTCCAGGGCGTCGAAGCCGTCCGAGAGGACCTGTTCCAGGATCCGGACGGCGGCGGGGTAGACGGCGGTTTCAAGGATCTCCCTCTCGGCCTTGGAGAAATCCGACAGCACATAGTCCGCGACGTCGTCGTGGTCCGGCCGGCCGATCCCGATGCGGAAGCGGAGGAATTCCGGGGTGGACAGGCGGTCCCGGACGGACCGGAGGCCGTTGTGCCCCCCCAGACCTCCGGCGCGCTTCAGGCCCATCGTCCCCAGGGGCAGTTCCAACTCGTCATGGACAACCAGGAGCTCCCCGGCCTCGATACGGTGGAACCGCATGAGCTCCGCGACGCTGTCCCCGGAGAGGTTCATGAATGTCTCCGGGGTCAACAGGAAGACGCGGCCTTGGGGGGTTTCCAAGGTGGACCAGCGGCCCTTGTAGCCCCGTTCCCAGCGGAGGGAAGGATAGGCGGGCAGGCGTTCCAGGACCTGCCAGGCTACGTTGTGGCGGTTGTCGCGGTACTGCCGTCCGTGATTGCCCAGGAAGGCGTAGAGTCGGACCATCCGGGAAGCTCCTTCGGCACGGGGAATCGGATTCGGACGCCGCGGCGAGGCGCCCGGGGTCACGCGGCGCGATCCCGGATTGGACATCCGGGACCGGGGGATAGTACAATGCGGAACCGTCCCTGGACAAGCGAGGAGCCCCATGACCCCCATCCGTTTCGAGAGAACCCTCCGGACCGAGAGATTCGCGGGTCTCGACGCAGCCGTGATCGAGTACCGGGCCCGGGAAGCATCCTCGGACCCCGAGCCGCCCGTGACCGTCCTGGAGGAGCTTCCCCTGGTCGAACTCGCCCGCCTCGGCGGAGGCGCGGAAGCGGCGCCGCCGGGAGAGGATACGGACGGTCCGGACGGCGCCTTCGACCTGGGCCGGGACTTCATCCTGGGCAACGGCTGGCAGTCCTGGTCCCCGGGCTGGGAACTCGCCCCGGACGAAAGAATGGAACGGGCCCGCTTCGTCGGACGGCTCAACGTCTTCACGGACCATCCGGGCATCGTGCCCCGGCGCGGGGAGGTCCTGGCTAGCTTCCTGGGCTACATCCGTTCAGGCCGGGACTACCTGGCCCTGGCTTCCCTGCCCGAGGGCGGTCCCCCGGTCTCCTTCCTCTTCCGGCGGCGGAAGGGCTCGGTCTCGATCCTGGTCTACGCCGAGGGCCACCGCTTCCGGACCGGGGATCCGGCCGCCCGGATCCTGGTCGTCCGCGCCCGCGGATGGTTCGCCCTGAAGGACGCCCTACGGGAGGCCTACGCTCCCTACGATCAGTTCTCCCGCCTGGCCTTCCTGGGTGTCCCGGGGGAACCCCTGGTGCCCGGGGGCTACGAGTCCTGGTACAACCACTACGCGGACATCGACGAGGGTCTCATCCTGGCGGACCTTCGGAACCTGGCGGGAAACGGCAACCTCATCGACCGCCTCTACATCCGGCCGGGAAAACCAACGGTCTTCCAGGTGGACGACGGCTGGGAGCGGGCCGTGGGGGACTGGAGGGTGAACGAAACCCGCTTCCCCCGGGGCATGAAGGAGATGGCCGGGCGGATCGAGGACGCGGGCTTCATCCCGGGGATCTGGCTGGCCCCCTTCCTGGTGACCCGTTTCGCCCCCCTCTTCCGGGAAAAGCCCGAGTGGCTCCTCCGGGACCCGGGCGGCCGCCCGGTGGCGGCGGGGTGGATCCCCGCCTGGGGAAAGGACTTCTACTGCCTGGACCTCTCGATCCCGGAGGTCCTGGATTATCTGGCGGGCATCTTCGACCGGGCGGTGAACGAGTGGGGCTACCGCTACCTCAAGCTGGACTTCCTGTACGCGGGGATGCTGAGAGGAAAACACCGGAACGGAGGCGCCGCCTGGGTCCATTACCGGAAGGCCCTCGTACGGTTAACGTCGATCAAGAACCGCGCCGACGGCAAGCCCGTGGCCTACCTGGGCTGCGGGGCCCCCTTCGAGGCCTCCTTCGAGTGCCTGCCCCTGATGCGGATCGGGGCGGACACCCGGGAGGACTGGGACTGGGCCCAGGCCCGCTTCCTGCGCCACCCCGGCCGGCCGTCCGCCTTCCTCAGCATGAAGGACACCGTCGGCCGGGCCCTCTGGGACGGGACGGTCTTCGTAAACGACCCCGACGTGGTGTTCTGCCGGACTCGGCGTATGCGCCTCTCGGAAACCGAAAAGGAGCTGGTGGCCCTGACGGCCCGGCTCTTCGCCTCCCAGGTGATGTTCTCCGACGACACCGCTGACTTCGAACCCGGGACCGAGGGGGCCTTCACGGAACGGATCGCGGACCTCTACGGCCGGATCGCAGGGAGGGAGTTCCGGCCCGAGCGGGTCCCGGGACTCAGGGACGTCTTCACCGCCCGGAGCCGGGACGGAAAGGCGGCGGCGGTCCTGAACCTCTCCGACGCGGGGGCCGTCATCCCGGGTACCTGGCCCGCGGACAGGGCTGTCCTGGCCCGGTTCCGGGTCGAGGGCGGCAGGACGGTTTTCCTTCCCCGTTCCATCAGCCTCTTCGACGGCCTGGAGGAAGCATGAAGCGCACGGTCTATGTGATCGGCCACAAGAACCCGGACACCGACTCGGTGGTCTCCGCCCTGGGCTACGCCCGACTGAAGCGGGAGCTCGGCATGCCCGAGGCGACGGCGGCCCGGGCCGGGATGATCAACCCCCAGACCGAGTACGTCCTTTCTCGCTTCAAGGTCGAGGTTCCCGTCTTCCTTCCGGACCTGGTTCCAAAGGCCGAGTACTACCTGGGGGACGACCCCGTCACGGTCCCGGCGGGCACCCCCCTCTGGGACGCCCTGGCCCTGATGGAGGAGCACGGAAGGTCCGCCCTGCCCATCGTGGACGGGGAGGGGCGCTATCGTGCCACCCTCCACTACTCCGCCTTCGCCCGCAACATCCTCAAGAAGATCAACCCCCGAAGGAAGGCGGTGATCCCCACCAGCGTGGGGCGGATGGCCGCCACCATCAAGGCCCAAGTGGTGACCTCCTTCGATCCCGAGACGGAGTTCAAGGCCCGCATCCTGGTGGCCGCCCTGGAGACCGAGTCGTTCAAGCGCCACCTGGACGGCGAAGCCCGGGAAAACTGCATCGTCATCGTGGGGGACCGGGCGGACGTCCAGCGCTACGTCCTGGAATCCAAGGCCCGGGTCCTGATCGTGACGAACGGGGCCGTCCTGGACCGGTCCCTCAAGGAGATCGCGGAACGGAACCGGGTATCGGTCCTGCTTTCTCCCTACGACACCAGCTCCACGGCCCTCCTGGTCATCTACTCGACCCCCGTGGAGACCATGGGGGACGAGGGCCTGAAGCCCCTGCGCCTGGACTCCCCCCTGCGGAACCTCCGGGGCCCCCTGGCGGAGAGCCCCAGCCGCTCGGTGCCCGTCACGGACGAGGAGGGCCGGGTGGCGGGGATGTTCACCGAGGGGGACCTCCTGCGGGATCCGAAAGTGGAGCTGATCCTGGTGGACCACAACGAGCCGGGCCAGGCCGTGGAGGGGGCGGAGAACTACCGCATCCTGGAGGTCATCGACCACCACCGGATCGGGTCATTCTCCACCAAGTTCCCGATCACCTTCATCAACCGCGTAGTGGGCTCCACCAGCACCATCGTGGCGGGGATGTACCGGGAGCACCGAATACCCCTTCCCAAGCCGATCGCCTCCATCCTCCTGTGCGGGATCCTCTCGGACACCCTGGTCCTGCGTTCCGTGACCACCACGGAGACGGACCGGGAGACCGCCGAATACCTGGCCGCCATCGCGGACCTGGACATCCCGGCCCTGGGGACGGAGCTCCTTGCGGCCTCCAGCGCGGTCAGCTCGAAGCCCGCCCGGGACCTGGTCCGCCTGGACATGAAGTCCTACACCGTGTCGGACCGGAGCTTTACGGTTTCCCAGGTGGAGGTGGATTCCCCCGAGGACCTCCTGGGACGCCGGGATGAAGTGCTCAAGGAGCTGTCGGCCCTCCGTTCCGACGGAAGCCGCTTCCTGGCCGCCCTGATGGTGACGGACATCGCGGAGCTCTCCTCCTACCTCTTCCTGTCCGCGGACAAGGAATTCGAGAGCCTGGTCAAGTATCCCGAGGAGGAGGACCACGTGTACCGGCTCAAGGATATCCTCTCCCGGAAGAAACAGCTGGTGCCCGTGCTCCTGGAGCTCGCCGAGAAGGCCCTGGGCGCCTGAACCCGGGACGCCCTGGAGGGGATGCCCGGGACGGATCGTTCCTTGACGTGCGCCGGGACCCGGGTATACTGGAATATCCCATGAAACTGCTCGTCTTCGTCCTGAATCGGGAAGAACTCCTCGACCGCGTCCTGGAAGCCTACATGGAGGCCGGGATCACCGGCGCCACCATCCTGGATTCCGAGGGGATGGGGCACTTCCTGGTCTACGAGGTCCCCCTCTTCGCGGACTTCAAGGATTTCCTGAAGGGGCACAAGCCCTACAACAAGACCATCCTGTCCGTGGTCAGCGACGAGAGCGCCATCCCCCGGGTGGTTCGGCTGATCGACAAGGTCTGCGGCGGTTTCCGGAACTCGAACACGGGGATCCTGTTCACGATACCCGTGGACTTCGCCGTGGGCCTCCTGGAACAGGGCTCTCTGGACGCAAAGGAACCGCAGTCATGACGGATCTCAGCTCCTTCTTCACTCCCGAAACCGTGGTCCTGGATCTTCCGGCCCGCAGGAAGGGTGACGCCCTTCGGAAGGTCTCCCAGATCCTCTCCGGGACGGGCGTCGGATCGGCGAAGGAACTCGAGGACGCCCTCCAGCGCCGAGAAGTCCTTTGCTCCACCGGCCTCGGGGAGGGCGTCGCCGCTCCACATGTCCTGCGGCCCGGACTCGACCGGACGGTCCTGGCCTTCCTCCGGCTACGGGATCCCGTGGACTGGAGGAGCCCCGACGGCGTACCCGTGCGGCTGGTCTTCGCGATGGCCGGGTCAGCGGAGAATCCGGCGGCCCATCTCCAGCTCCTGTCCCGGCTGAACCGGCTCCTCCGGGAGCCTGCCTTCCGGGCCCGCATGCTCGAGGCCGTCGCCGCCCCGGAGGTCGCCGAAGCCTTCCGG
>JBGSPT010000139.1:0-18246 GCA_041738475.1 Treponematales bacterium | reverse complement strand
CCAGGGAAAGGACGTCCGCCGCGGCGCCCGCTGCCGACGCGGATGCCGCGATCTCCCCGGTCTCCGCCCGGACGACCCGGGCGTCTATGCGGAGATCGTTCCCGGTTACGACGAAGCTTCCGTAGAGCAGGAGCTCCGCGCCCAGGAGCCGGCCCACCTTCGGAGCCCCGGAGGGATCGACCAGACCGGACATGCCCAGCTCCTGCTCCCGGAGGATCCGCTCCAGCTCCTCCCTCTCCACGAGGGTGAAGGCCCCGGTCGCCCCGAGGTCCCCGGACAACATGTCCGCCAGGCCCTTGGAGAGCCACGCGAAGTCCGGTACGCCCCGGGTATCGGAGAAATAGAGGACCGAGAGGCGGGGCTTCTCCGCCGGCGCCCGGGCGCAGAGGGAACCGGAGGGGAAGAGCCACAGGATCCAAGCCGCCGTGAGGAAGACCACGGCCCGGCGGAATTCCGTCTGGCGCGGACGGCAGGCGGACGCTGCGTCCGTGGCTTCCAGGGGTGGGGTTTCGGATACATCGAGGTTCGGCATGGCTGGAAGTATGCAGGCTGTCACGAACCTTGTGAAGGGTTCGGCGGGTGGAAATGCGGCCCCGGGTCGTGGATACTATCTCCATGGACGAGAATCCCGAAACGGGCGCCGTTGCCCGGAAGCCGCGCGCAGTTCCCGTGACAGAGTCGAACCTGGGACTTTTCCTCGCCTACTGCTCCGCCCTGGGCCCCGGACACGACGAAAGCTACCTTCCCGGGACCGGTTTCCGGCCGGATCCCGACCACCCCTCCTTCCTCCTACTTCGAGGAACGGAGGTACTGGGGGCGGCCTCCCTCCTGCTCGGGGCGGAGTACCGGAATTCCCGGAGATCCCGATTCGCCGTCCTCCATTCCGAAGGCGGCCGAGGGGAATACTGGGCCCTGGTGGCCGCGGCAGCGACCGCGGCGGCACCCCGCGTCGGGGAGCTCTATCTCTTCCTCCCCGCGGACCGGACCGTACCGGCGGAATACCTGAGGGAGGCAGGATTCCGGGTCGAGAGGATCGCCTACGAGATGGCCCGGGACGACCTGGAACTCGCTGTCCCGAAAGCGCCGCCGGGGTATCGCCTGGAACCTCTCCGCCCGGGGGACGAGAAGGGCGTTCTCGCCTACGCGGAGGTTCGGAACAGAAATTTCCGGGAGGTCCTGGGTTCCCTGCCCATCCGTGTCGAAGCGGTCCTGGCGGACCTGGAATCCCCGGACATCCCCCCCGGCGGTCTGGCGGTCCTTATCGCCCCGGACGGCTCGGCCTGCGGCACGATGCGGGCGGAGCGGGACGTGGATCCCGGATGCCTGTCCATAGGCGCCCTGTCGGTGGATCGGGAGCACCGGGGCTTCGGGCTGGGGAGGTACCTGCTTCGTTCGGCCGCGGATCTGGGCCGCAGGGAGGGTTTCCGGAGCCTGTCCCTTTCGGTCAACGCGTTGAACAAGAACGCCCTGGGGCTCTACGAGTCCGAAGGATTCACGGTGAGATCGTCCTGGGCCTGCCTGGCGGGAAGGGTGCCGGAAATCCTCCGCCGCCTTGCGCCGGACGCGGACCCGGCATGAAGACCTTTTCCAAACGGCCGTCCCCTTCGGAACGGCTCGCGGGGGCGGCCTGCCCGGTCTGCGGATCCCGGGAGACCCGGCCGCTCTGGAACCTGGGGGACTTCGCCTTCGCCCGCTGCACCGGCTGCGGCCACGTATACCAGAACCCCCGGCCGGATCCCGCCGACCTGACCCTGCGCTATGACGAGGAATACCTCGAGTACGAGGTGCGGAACGCCCTGCCCTACCTCCGCCTCATGCTCCTGGGCCTTTCGGACCTGGGATTCGAGGGGATCGAGGCGGCCCTTCCCGCCGGCCGGAGCTTCCTGGACGTCGGGTGCGCCACCGGGGCCCTGGTGGAGCACGCCGCGCGGAGAGGATGGGATGCGGCGGGGGTCGAAGTCTGCGGACCCGCGGCGGATTACGGGCGGAGGGTCCGGGGAGTCACCATCCTCGAGGGCACCCTCCGGGACGCGGCCTTCCCGGAGGGCAGGTTCGACTTCGTGCATTCCAGCCATGTGATCGAGCACGTCCCGGAACCCGGGGCCTTCCTGTCCGAGATCTTCCGCATTCTCAAGCCCGGCGGGTGGTGCGTCACGGTGACCCCCAGCCGGACCAGCCTGCAGGCGGCCCTCTTCGGCCACGGATGGCGCAGCGTCATCCCGGACCATGTGCACCTATTTTCGCGCTCCGGCCTCCTCCGGCTGATCCGGGATTCGGGCCTCACGCCCATCCGGACCGTGACCTGGGGCGGGATGGCACAGGGTCTGGCCCCGGCTCCCGTCAAAGCCGCCCTGGACCGGGCCGCCAAGATCTTCGGATTCGGGGATGTCATCGCGGTGCTTGCCCGGAAACCGACTGTCCCGGACTAGGGCGCCCGCCCCGGTCCCGGCGAAAAACCGGGGGACCGGCCGGGCTTGCCCACCGGTTCCCCCTTCGGCTAGGATGCACCCCGTGCGAATCCCCCCAAGCTCATCCACCCCCCTTTCCCGATTCCTCTCGGATCGGCGATTCTTCACGGACCTCTTCCGCATCGCCATCCCGATAGCCCTCCAGAACCTGGTGGCGTCCTCGGTGAACATGCTGGACACGATCATGGTCGGCCGCCTGGGAGCCGTGGAGCTCGCGGCGGTGGGCCTGGGCAACCAGGTCTTTTTCCTCCTCCTGCTCCTCCTGTTCGGAATCGGATCCGGCTCCGGGGTGTTCACCGCCCAGTACTGGGGAGCCCGGGATCAGGCGGGCATACGGAGGACCGCGGGCCTGGCCCTGGCCCTCGGGCTCTCGGCGTCCCTGGTCTTCACGGCCGCGTCCATCGCGGCCCCCCGGGCCATCCTGGGCCTGTATTCCCGGGACCCCGCGGTGCTGGAGGCGGGGGCCGTCTATCTCCGCGTCGTCGCGTGGAGCTACCCCGCCCTGGCGGCCAGCTTCATCTTCTCCATGGCCCTCCGGGGGGTGGAGCGGGTCCGGCTCCCCCTGGGGGCGACCATCGTCTCCCTGTCCGCCAACGTTTTCCTGAACTGGGTCCTCATCTTCGGGACCCTGGGCTTTCCGGCCCTGGGCGTGCGGGGGGCCGCCATCGCCACCATCGTCTCCCGCTGGCTCGAGGCCGGCATCGTCCTGGTCGTCACCTACGCGAAGAAGTATCCCCCCGCGGGGACCCTCCGTGAGCTGACGGACTGGACCCGGCCCTACGTCCGGAGGTTCACCGGCATCGTCCTTCCCGTGGTCTTCAACGAGGCCGCCTGGGCCCTGGGCATCACCTTCTACAACGGGATCTTCGCCCGGATCTCCACGGAGGCCATCGCGGCGTTCAACATCCAGAGCACCATTTCACAGCTGTCCATGGTGCTCTTCATGGGCACCGCGAACGCCTCGGCGGTCATGCTGGGGAAGCGCATCGGGGAAGGCAACCGGGAGGGGGCCTACGACTGGGCCGGCCGCTTCGCCGTGCTCGGGCCCGCCTTGGGAGCGGTGATCGGTATCCTCCTGTTGCCGACGATTCCGGCCCTTCCCCTCCTGTTCCGGCTGGAGCCGGAGGTCCTGTTCCAGGCCGGCGCGATGGTCTGCTGCCTGGCCGCGGTCTTCCCCATCAAGGTCTTCAACCTTCACATCGTGGTGGGAGTGTGCAGGTCCGGCGGGGACACCCGGTTCGCGGCCTTCTTCGACATCTTCGGGGTCTGGCTCGTTGGGGTGCCCCTGGCCGCCCTGGGAGCCTTCGCATGGAACCTGGCGCCATGGGCCGTGTTCCTGCTCCTCTGCATGGACGAGGCCGCCAAGTTCGGCCTGGGACTCTGGAGGCTGCGGTCCCGGAAATGGCTCAGGACCGTGACGTGATCCGGATCATATGGGATCCGGCTCCGAGGCCGTGCACCTGGGAGCCTGGAAACACGTCCCATCCGGCTACAGCCGGTCTAGGAAGGCAGTAGAGCCTCCCTCAGCATAGCCGTGCTGGCCACCGCGTCCTGGGCAGCGAAGATCCGTTCCGCCCGGGACTGATCGATGCGTCGAGCCGCGGCCTCGAGTCCTCGTACCCATGCGAGGGATTCTCGGGCCACTCCGATTTTGTCGGCCTCCCGGAAGGCGTGCACGTCCAGGGACAACCAGTCGCCGTACCCGATTCGATCCAGCCAGAAAAAAAGCTCCATCCACTCAAGCGTATGCACCGAGCAAGGCATCATGTCGTCATCCCAGTACCTGTAATTGTCGTTTACATGGATATGGAAGAGCCTCTTCCCCTTAGCGTCTATGAGGGCCGCGCATTCGGCCATGGATTCGTAGCCTTGAAGGGCATGGCCCACATCGAGATTGATGCCCACATTGGGCAGGCCCACCTCGTCGATGAGAAGGAGGGTCTTGGCCATCGAGTTGAGGAACGAGTGCGTGCGGGGTTCCTTGATCTTATATTCGATCGCGATGCGGACCTTGGGATTGTGCTCGGCACAGGCGCGAATTCCCTCGACCATCAGAGCCCAGCTTCGAACATAGTCGATCTGCATGACATAGTCGTATCCGTCGTTGCCGAACCATGGGCTGACCATATTGCAGCCGATCTCGGCAGCCAGATCCATCGACTGGCGGATGTGGTCTATCGCCGCCTGCCGGGTATTCCGCTCGGGTGCAATGAGGCTGCCCCGACCGTACTCTGAGCTGGCGAAGGTATCGGGAATGAGCAGGGGTATCTCAAGCCCGCGATCCCGAATACCAGTTACGATTTCCCATGGATTTTTGAAGTCCATGTAACGGGCTCCAAGTTCAATTCCTTCCAGACCTTCCACCTTCGCCGCTTCGTCGAGCAGGGTTTCGATGCTCTTCTGCTCGGTATAGCCGCCAAGAACATACCGATCCGCGCGTCCCTGGAATACCCCGATAATGGCAGCCATCTTTCTCTTCATGTTCGTCTCCTTATCATCTCTCCGGCATCCGCACGGTCGCGGCAAACCTCGAATTAGATCCGCTTCCGAAAAACAATATCGAGTGCACCTTTGAACCGGCTTTAGAGGCTATGTCAAAGCCTTCACCGATTCGCGGCGAATGATGGAATAATCCAGAAACCTATGGCGGGACGGACCATTCCGGTTGTGCTCCAACCGATCGAAAAGCAGATCAACGGCCATTTCGCACATCGCGGGGACCTGTTTATCAACCGTGGACAGCCTGGGACGTACGAGGGTCGAAATTGGGAGATTGTCGAAGCCGACAATCGAAAGGTCCTCGGGCACGCGGATGCCGCGGTCCACGGCGTAGAGCAGAGCATGGGCAGCGATGTAGTCGTTGGCGACGAAGGCCGCCGTGGGCCGCTCCTTGAGACCGAGGAATGTCTCCACCCAGCGTCCTCCGTCTTCAGGATCGTTGGAGTCTGCCTCCCCCATGAAGCGGCGGTCCGGCTCGATACCATAATGCTTGAGCGCATGGAGGTATCCCTTGCGCCGGAGCTTTCCGTACCAAGTCCCCTCGGAACCCGTCACGAGCGCGATTCTGCGGTGTCCGAGCCGGACAAGCTCCTCCGTGACGTCCCAGCTGGCCTGGTACTCGTCGATCATCACGTTATCCGAGGTGTCGTGCATGGGCGCGTTGCCAAGGATCACGGTAGATATGCCTCTGTCGACAAGCTGGGATAGGTCCTCCTTCAACAGTTGGTTCGTCTGAGCAACCAAGCCCTCCACGCCCTGTTCCGCCAGTCCTTCGACGAGCTCCTTCTCCCGGTCTATGTCATCGTAGGACGAAAAAACCGCGAGGTTTAGACCCAGGCGCGCCGCGGCCTTCTGGATCGAGGCCGCGGTCGCGGATCCGAAGGGGGTGTCCACGAAAGGCACCATGAGGGCTATGAGATTGGAACGGTTGGTCCGAAGAGTGCGGGCGGCTTGGCTGGGGCGATATTTCAATTCCGCTATCGCCTGTCTCACCCTGCGCCGGGTCTCTTCGCTTATACGGATGCCGCCGCCGCTCTTCCCGTTCACGACATACGAAACGGTGGTGCAGGAGACGCCCGCCTTCGTCGCAACTTCCCGAATCGTGACACGCTGGCGGCCAGGCTCGGAGGTGTCCGACACACCGGTCCGCCTCGACCGCGCGGGGGGCTGCGTCGAAGCCGGCCCGAAACCGGGCTGAGTCGGAGTTAGTTCCGCGCACTCCCCCTTCGTCGGGGCTGTCGCGGGAATCTGCGACGCGACCCGGTACCCCTGTCTAGAACTTGCGCCCTTTTCCACGAGCCCCTGGGTTCGAAGGATCTCGAAGGCCCTTCCGATCGTGGTCAGGGATACGCCGTGCAGCCGGTTCAGCTCTCGCATGGAAGGCAAGGCTGTACCAGGCCCATATTCACCCGAAAGTATGCGGGACTTTATCCTTTCCGCCAGGCCGAAATAGAGCAGCTCGTCGCTTAAGTTGTTGCCGGGACCTCTACCATGTTTCATATTAGGCTCCACCTGGATCCGCGAATAGCCGGATCAGAACAGCGGCCAGGATAGCTACGACCAAGGCCGAGAGGAGTCCGACGGCAAAAGGCCGGATTCCGTATCCACGGAGCCTCCGGA
Organism: Treponematales bacterium; assembly: GCA_041738475.1. Lineage (GTDB taxonomy): Bacteria > Spirochaetota > Spirochaetia > Treponematales > UBA12059 > JAAYUR01. The sequence goes on along the minus strand of JBGSPT010000139.1, from coordinate 11,659 downwards.
AGTCCGTACTCAAACCTACGCTCGTGACCGCAACGGCGACAAGACCGGTGCCCGCCAGTTCCCCTAGGTGGACGACGTCTCTCCAGACCTGAAAACCGGAAGGAAACGCAAGGTCTCCGAAGGTACGTACTACAGCCATTGCAAGATAGCCTAGCACGAATACCGGGACTGCTGAAGCTATCCGCGGCCCTCCACCCGTTTGCAGCCTCCTTTTCCGGAACAGGAGGGAAAGAACCGGGATCACCAGGATCATGAAGGCGTTGCGAAGGAGCTTCGTGGCCAACGCGATGTCCACGACCGAAGATCCCGATCGAGTCCTCAAGCCCCATAGCTGGTCGTGCATCAAACTCGTCGCGGTAACCTGGGCGGTATCGTGCACCGCTGTTCCGATGAACAGCCCGGCTCCCATCGCGTCGAGCCGCAATACGAGTTCGGCTATATATGGATATGAGACGGTTGCCGACAGGCCCAGGACACTTATTATCATCACCGCGTATGAAGTCTCTTCCTCTTCCGCTCCGACGGCGGGGGCGGCGGTTAAAATCGCGCTGATGCCGCAGATGCTCGTACCCGCAGCGATCAGAGCCGCAAGCGACCGCGTCACCCCCAAGAGCCGCGCCAACAGGAGCGCGGTCGCCAGGGCCGCGGTTATGGTGCAGGCCACGATCCATGCTGCCGAGGCCCCGGCTTCAAGTACGACCATCACGCTCGTTCGCAACCCGAGAAGCACTATCCCAGCCCTGAGCACGCGCTTGACCCCGAAGGAAATCCCTGATTCAACGATCGTGGGAAGGGAGATGAGGTTTCGCACAATTAGACCCAGGATGATCGCCGCGAGAGTCGGGCTCGCCAGATACCGTGAGAACGGCCAGACCACCGCCAACCCTCCGGATACCGCGAATCCGGCGGCGGCGACCCCTGCAGCCAGGGCAAGACCGGGCAGAATCTTCAATGAACGCTCGGGAAACTTTTCAGATCTCATCCCCCAACCTCAACTTGCCACACAGCTGCGCACGGCACGCGATTTCGCGGCAATATCTCCGGCGACGCTGCCGCCGGGAGGACTCACACGAACCGTGGCGACTTTCCTCTGGGTGAAGAAGTCGATGCCGACCCCGCCCTGGACCTTGTCCGAGCCGAGGTGGGATTCCTTGATGCCCCCGAAGGGCAGGTATGGGTGGGGAGCGCAGACACCCACGTTGACCCCTACCATGCCGACGTCGGCTTCCGAGACGAATCGCTCGGCATAATAGAGGCTCCTCGTGAAAACGCAGGCTCCATTGCCGAAGTCCTGCTTCTCGATGAGGCCGAGGGCGTCGTCCATATCCTCGATCCGGACCGCCGAAACGACGGGCCCGAAGATTTCCTCCCTGCAGATGCGGCGGCAGGGAGTAACCTCCGAAAAAATAGTGGGACCGACATAGTACCCACCCGGATCGGCGACAGGGGGATCCCTTCCGTCAAGCACGAGCGTCGATCCTTCCTCGACGCCGACCTCGATGTATCGCTCGATCCGGGACTTTGCGGAGGCGGAGATAACCGGGCCCATGTAGACCTCCGGGTCCAGGGCGTTCCCGACCTTGACCTTCCGAGCCGCCTCCACCATGACTTCGAGGCAACGATCGTATACCGCCGGAACGGCGGCCACCACCGAGCCGGCAAGGCAGCGCTGCCCGGCGGAACCGAAACAGGAGTTCACGAATTGATCCGCGAAAAGATCGAGGTCAGCGTCTTCCAGGACGACCAGCCAGTTCTTTGCACCGCCGAGAAGCATGGAGCGCTTTCCGCCCCTGCCGCAACGGGCCGCCATCTCCTTTGCGGTGGGAGTCGAACCCACGAGGCAGATTCCCGAAACCGCGGGGTGTTCGTACCAGGGTTCGACCACGGTTCGATTCCCGTGGACGAGATTGACGACCCCCGCGGGCAGCCCGGTTTCCTCGAGGAGCCGGCCCATTCGCTGCATAAAAAGAGGGGATTGGGTCGAGGGCTTGAAAACCATCGTATTGCCCGTGCCGACGGCATAGGGGACGAACCAGGCGAACACTAGGGCGGGAAAGTTGAACGGCGCTACTCCGCCAAATACACCCAGGCTCTGGCGGACGACCCGCCCGCCGACCTCGGCGGAGATTCCTTCGAGGGTCTCGCCCTGAAGGAGGATCGGCATGGCGCAGGCGGCCTCGAGGATCTGCGCGACCCTCGCCACCTCTCCCCGGGCTTCGCTGATATGCTTGCCCTGGTCGGTCGCTATGACCACGGCGAGGTCTTCCGAATGTTCCAGCACAAGCCGCCGCATCTCGAAAAGGCAGGAAACCCGCGACCCGATAGGCATCTTCCGCCAGCTCCTGTACGCGGCTTCCGCCGCCTCCACGGCTGCGACGGAAGCCTTTTCGGAGGACAGCGGAACTTCCCCGATCTGTTCGCCCGTCGAGGGATTATAGAGCGGTGCGCGATCTTCCGTGTCGCCTTCGATCCAGTTCCCGCCGACCTGATTCCGTACCTTGGGGAATTCCATCTCACGTCTCCCGACCGGCGTATCAGCTGCCGCTCGGCGCGGCTAGGGCGACGAGCCTCGCGGCCGCTTCCCGGATCGCCGCAGTGGATAGACCGAAATGCTCAAGCAATACCTCGTAGTTGTAGCTCATCGTTCCGAAGACGTCCTTCATGCCGACGAACTCCATCCGCGTCGGCCTGTTGCCCGCGAGGGCTTCCGCGACGGCGGAGCCGAGACCGCCGATGACGGAATGCTCCTCGGCGACTACGACGCCTTTCACGCCTTTCGTTTCGTGCAACAAACCTTCGATGTCGAGGGGTTTGATCGTGCCGATCGAAAGGACCTTGGCGGAGATCCCCGAGGCGGAAAGCTCCTCCGCCGCCGCCAGGGCTTTGGCGACCAGGGATCCGTTCGCGATCACGCAGATATCCGTCCCGTTCCGGTGCCTCTGGACCTTTCCAGGTTTATACGACGATTCATCGGTGAGGACGGGCAGGTCCTGCCGGCACAGCCTCATGTAGGAGGGACCGTCGACCTTCGCCATTTCATCGAAGAGCAGTCCGGTCTCCACGGCGTCCGAAGGAGAGTACACCCGCATATTCGGAAGCGCGCGCATCAGGGAGAGATCCTCCACCATCTGGTGGGTGGCCCCGTCGGTCGTGTCGGAAAGCCCGGGATTCGACCCGACGATCTTCACGTTGAGTCCGGGAATGCAGATCGATTGTCGGATGACGTCATAGCCCCGGCCCGCGCAGAAGACCGCGAACGAATGGGCGAAGGGACGATGGCCGGAGAGGGCCAAGCCGGCGGCAAATCCCATCATGTCCTGCTCGGCGATCCCCATCTCGAAATACCTGGAAGGATCCTCTTCTTGGCAATACCCCGTCCGCGTGGAGCGGGAGACGTCCGAATCGAGCACGACAACCCGGCGATCCTTCTTGTACAGTGACAGGAGGCGTAAAGCATAGGCCTCCCGCAAGCTCTCCGTTTTCATTCGCCCGCCTCCTTCCGCCGACCAAGCTCTTGTATGCGCTCCCGGAGCGCAGCCCCGGCCTGGTCGAACTGGGCCTGTGTCATCGAAGTGTGGTGGAAGTCCGGATTGTTTTCCGCAAAGAAGAATCCCTTGCCCTTGGTGGTATTGGCGATAATGGCGGACGGTCTGCCCGAGACGCCGTCCGCGTCCCGGAGGGCGTCCAGAATCCGGGGAATATCGTGACCGTCCACCTCGCTCGTATTCCACCCGAAGGCTTCGAACTTGCTGGCCACGGAGTGGATGAAAAAGCGGTCCTTCGTGAAGCCTGTGGCGCTCTGCCCGTTCTGGTCGACGATGACGCGGAGCCTGTCCAGCCCGTAGTGCGACGCGGCCATCGCCGCCTCCCAGATCGGCCCCTCGCCCAACTCTCCGTCGCCCACGAGCACGAAAACCCGCTGGTCGCCCCCCTTGAGCCTGAGCCCGGCGGCAAGCCCGGCACCCGCGGACAATCCAAGTCCGAGCGACCCGGTGTTGATCTCCACGCCCGGTACTTTTCTCATATCGGGATGGGTCTGAAGTTTTGCTCCGATCGTTTTCTTGTTCGCGATCTCCGCCCTGGAAAGGGATCCCAATTCCATGAGACATGCGTACAGGGCGTACGAGGCATGACCCTTGCTCAGGATAAAACGATCTCGGCCTTCCCATGACGGATCGAGCGGGTCGAGGCGCATATGCCCGAAGTAGAGCGCGGCCATGATGTCCGCGATCGAACTCGCGCTAGCGAGGTGCCCGACCGTGCCGACGCCCATGATATCCATAATGGCGAGCCGTATTCTACAAGCCCGCTCCTCGATATCACCGCGTTCGAGGAGTCTGGGCGCCATGCTCTTTGCATTCATGCTACCTTCCTTTCCGACCGTATAATATGGCTTTGCACTTTGCCGTAACATCCGATCCCCGGCCCGAGGATTCTCGGCGAACCCGCAACCATGATACTTCCCTTGGGCCTATCCTTTGACCGCGCCCGCCATGACGCCGTGAACGAAAAAACGCCTGAACGCTATGTACGCGAACAGCAGCGGGAGAAGGGAGACGAATAGCCCCGTATATATCGCCTGGAAGTTCGTGGCGAACTCGCCTCCGACGAATGTGTTCACCCAGGGAGTCAACGTATATTTCTCTGGCTTGAGGAAGAGCAGAGGGTACAGCAGGTCGTTCCAAACCAAGGGCACCTGGATCGCGGCGAACGAGGCGAAAGGAGTCCTGCAGAGGGGAAAGACGATCCGGGATACGTAGGTCAGCCGGCTTCCTCCGTCTATCGTGACCGACTCGGACAATTCCTTCGGGATGGCAGCGATAAACGAGGTGAAAAGCATGATCGACAGGGCGCCGCCCTTGATATTGAAGAGGATGATCCCGAAGAGGGAGTTGTCCAAATGCAGGCCCTTCACGATCAAAAACTGGGGAATCATCACCAGCACGGGAGGGATCACTACCTGGAGCATGTAGATGTTGTATGCGAGGAAATGCCAGCGTCGCCGGAACCCGGCCAGAACGGAACCTGTACAGATCGATAGTATCGTTCCTAGGAGGATGCTGCCGCCCGTGATAGCCACAGTATTGGCCAGGGAGTTCAGGAACTGTCGACCCTTCACTACGGCGATCCAGCCATTGAAGAGACGGTAGGGCTGCATATAGCGCCGGATTCTCTCGGGATCTACGTCGAATTTCTCCGAAATTTCCGAGAAGGTGTAGTTTGGACTTACATATCCCTCGATGCCTAACGCGGATTTGAAGTCGTCGGAATCCATGGAATAGAAAATGGACATATTCCCGTAGCTCGAATCCATGCTGAATTCGGGAGCCTTCGGTATCCAGAGATGGAGCTCGGTGCTGTCGGCTGTCGAAACGAAGGTCCGAATGAACAGGAGATAGAAGGGCAGGATCGTGAGGATAGAATAGAGGAGCAAAAACGTTCCGATCGCCGCCTTGGTGGTCCGGGCAGGCCGGCCCAATAAAGGCTTCGTTCGAGGGGCGGAAACCTCAACTTGCACCGCCTCGTCTTCGCCCTTGCGATCAATCCGGTCCACCACCACCGCAGTCTCCTTATTCGGAGAACCGCTTCTGCAAGCGGTTCAGTCCTATGGCGACCAGGATGAGGGGCAGGTAGGTCGCGATCGAGATGGTTATCGCCTGTGCGAGGGTGCCGGATTGCATTGCGCTGCCGGCAAAGCCCATCTTGTAAAGAAGAACCGCCAGGAACATCGCCGCGTTGTTGCCCCTCATGCCGCCGAAGCCTACCGGGAGATCGAAGGCGCCGAAGGACCCGAGGAGACACATCACGGTCGCTATAATGAAGCTTGGGATGATCTGAGGTATGTAGATATGTACGAGACGTTGCATATAATTCGCGCCGTCGACGATTGAGGCTTCAACCGTTTCCCGAGGTATGGACAAGAGCCCGGAGAGGATAATGGCCATGTTGAATCCCGCATTCTTCCATCCGGCGACCAGGGGCAGGGCCCAGCGGGCTACGCTCTCGTCCATAATCTCGATAGGTTTCGAGATGATGTGGAGCTTAAGAAGCAGGAGGTTGAGGCTGCCCGTATCGCTCGAGAGAAGCATCGACATCATCATGCCGATACCGAACGGAGCGATGATGTAGGGCAGGTATATCACCGTGAAGAAGCCGTTTTTGAACCTCGACGAGTACTCGTACATAATTAAAGCCAAGGGAAGACCGAATACGTACACCGACAGGTAGTTGAAAAAAGTATAGAACGCCGTGCGCTGAACGGCCGGAAGATAATCCCGGACGAGAGGCTCCCGGAATATGGCCTGAAAATTGTCGAAACCCACGAAACGGACCGCGGTGTCGAGAAAGTCAGTCCTGCTCGTGAAGATTATCGGAACGGCGACCGCGAAGGGCAGCAAGGTGAAAAGGAAGTAGAGGATGAACTGCGGAGAAAACAGGGCCGCGTCTATGATCAAATCTTTCGGATCTCTATGCCTTGCGATGCGTCCTTGGGCTTTCATTCTCTCCATCCCTCCGTACCCGGAAAGCCGCGACGCCGGCAGGCGCCGCGGCTATGCACTTACTTGAAGCTGTACCCGGTCTCCCACCGTTTCTGAAGAACGGAAAGGAAATCTTTGAGGCTGATCCGGCTCTCGAGGAAGTCTCCCCAAATAGCGGCCATGGCGTCGTCGCGCAGAACCTCCGGCGTCCCCTTGACCCTATACTTGCCTACGATCCCGTCCGGCCAGGGCCGGACATCCCAATGATACGTCGGTCCGAACTTGCCCTCGTTGAACGGCTTCACCACCTGGAGATACTGCATGCCCCGAAGATCGGGAGATCCGACGTCTTTAAGGTCGAGAAGCGGCACACGTCCCCGAATTTCCGCCCGGGCCTTCACGATGGCGGGGCTGTTGTACCAGACGAAGAATTTCTTGACTTCCTCGAATACGGGCTTCCTCGAATACGGGCTTCCCCTCGTGGGCCTTGAAGATCCCAACCCCGTTGTCCGGAAGGAATGAATCGGTTCCCACCTGGCCGTTCTTGTTGGGGGGAAGCGTGAAACCGTCAAGCTTGCCCGCCGGCTTGGCCGCAAGGTACTTGTCCCAGAGCCAGGGACCATGCCAGGTCAGGATGGACTTTCCGGCGATGAATCCGGCTTCGTAGTCGGGCTCCCACTGCCGGGTCCAAAAGCGCCTGGGGAAGTACCCAAGGTCGTACCATTTCTTGAAAAGGGCGAAGCTTTTCGCGTACGGGCTCCTCTCCATGTCATCCCAGCGTATTTTGCCTTGCCACACATCGTACTGCTCGTCAAGGCTGGCCACCATGGTGGTCAGAGCGAAGGGTACGCCCCTGCCGAAGCCGTTGGGGTTCCATCCCATGTCGAAAACGTACTGGAGGGATCCCCCCTTGGAATCCACGTACTTCTTGAGGTTGGCCAGGAATGCGTCTAAATCTTCGGGAGTTCTAACCGTCTCCTTGGGGTTGAGCCCAGCTTCTTCCATCTTCTCCGCGTCGTAAATAAACGTCCTTAGGACGGGTGCCCAGACCGGGAGAATGGGAAGGTAGTTCGGGACTCCGAAGGCCTCACCCCATCTCGCCCGGACATCGTAAGGATACCGGTCCCAATAGGGGTATTCGAGCTGGCGCAGATCCCAGAGGAAGCTATACCGATCCTTCGTGATCGGGTTCGCAGGGGCATTCTCGAAGATTTGCGGAGGATCTCCGGCCGCGATCCTGGCCTCCCAGACGGCATCCTGCCCCTCGGTCCAACCATGGATCTTGAAGGTGACGTGGGGATGCTCCTGCGTATAGAGCTTAAGCAATTCAGCCGTCTGGTTGGTATATTCGGCCTCCACGAGGAGGAGTTCGATCACCACAGGCGGCTTCTTTGCCTGCCCACATCCGGTCAAGAAAAGTACAGTGATCAACATGACGCTTGCCAGGGCGCTCAACAACCTGACTCCCGTATTCCTCATGTCCTGCCTCCTTTGCCGCCGTGTTCGTTGTCCTTCTGGAAAACATACGGTCGGTTGATTGTCCGTTATTGTAACGTTAAACCTTTAACGTGGCAACTAAAATTTTTAATTCATGTATTTTATTATTATATATGCTTTTAATACTGTTATTTATTGTTTTTTGAATTAAAACCGAATTCCATAGGATTCCTCATGCCGTGCAGAGGAAATGGTCCGGCCGCAATTCCGTCATTTCCACCGGAACCTGTCCTGTCCCTACCTCGGGAAAGAGAAACGGCCCCCGCAATAGTCCAACCCCCTATCCGCAGGAAGAAAGATAGGCTGAATTCCGGGGTGCTTTGCTTGAAGAGTACGACAATGAGAATTTTGCTAAAAATCGCCTCATGCCGAGGGGACTTAAGGGTCTTTGGCGCCGAGGACGGAAGCGGGCGAGGCCCGCGGAAGGGTCACGCCCCCTTGAAGCACACGTCCAGCTCGAAGGAACCCGACGGGGTCTTCATGGGAACCGCAAGGACCGGGGCGATCTTGGGCCAGGAGATCTGGTGCCTGTCCCCCCGGACGACCACGGGCGGGGCTATGTCCAGGTTAATGTCCTTGAACAGTCCGGCGGCGTTTCCGGACACGATATTCGTGAGCTCCGCGACCAGGCCGCCGACCATCTGCCGTTTTTCGTCCTCGGTCTTGAAGGTCATGCCGGTCCTGCCCAGCAGGGTTTCCGCCATGCCCGCGGGAAGCCGGACGGCCACGATCCCCTGGGCGGCACCCGCCAGGCCGATCAGGCCGGAGATCTCCCACTTCGAGTCCGAGGTTTCCTCCAGCACATAGGGCTTTTCCGGCACGGCTTCCAGTCCGAACATCTCCTTGAATACGCTTGCGGTCGCCGCGATGAAGGGATTGATGATAGTCGCATCCATGGGTGCTCCTTGATCTGCCTTGCGGAATGGACGGGCTCGCCTATAGAATAGGCGGAACCATGATGCCGCACAAGGGAAAAGCGATCCGCGTCGCCTTCCTTTTCGTTCCGCCCCTCTTCCTGGCGGCCTACCTGGCGGGAGCTCCCGTTCCCGTCCCCGCATTCCTCGCGCCGGTACGGTCCTACCTGCTGGTTCCCCGCTCCGGCGCCTCCGCATCCCTGGCGGACCTCAAGCTGCCCGGTTCCCATCTCTACGCCGTGCTTTCCGATCGGGTAGTACCCATGCTCCGAGGCTCCGGCGGAGCCGGGGAGACGCTCGCAGATTCCCTGCCCGCCCGCCCGGGGGTGGATACGGCCCTCCGGGACGCGGAATCGTCCCCCCGGCTCTTCGGCAGGATACGACTGATCTGCGGTACCCATCCCACCGAGGCGGAGGTGGCCGAGATCCGGAAATTCCAGGAACGTACGGGCCGATCGGTGTCCCTGATCCTTCCCCCGGACGATCGGCCCCTGTTGAGGGCTTCATCCTACGCCTCCATACCCGGAACCGCCGCGGTGAAGCTCTCGATGGGCACCGGGCCCGGGGTCCTCGGGTACGATCTCCTTTCCGCGGTGCAGGATTCCCGGGTCCTGGGAACCTGGAGCGTGCCGGAGATACCGCCCGGGGGATTGCGGTTCTCCACGGCGGGCACGGGAGGCCCCGTATCCCTGGTTTTCTCCGGGTCCCGGGGAACCCGCAGGGAGGAGATCCTGCTGGCCGAACCGGATCCCGGATTTCCCCGGGTCCTGGTCGTGAGCCGGCGCCCCGACGCGTCCGGCTTCCTCGAATCGGCGTATTCTACCCGCAGGATATCTCCGGACGACCTGGAGGGAACCGACCTCGCGGCCTATCCCCTCATCGCCTTCGACGGGGTTCCCCTCCGGGAAATTCCCCCCGGGGTTTCCGGTACCCTGAAGGACCTGGTGGAGCGCAAGGCCGCGAGCCTGCTTTTCGCGGCGGATTCCTCGGAGTTCGGCCGCGCCGGGGACAATCCCGACCTGGAAAGCCTGCTTCCGGTGGATCTGCTTCCCCGATCCTTGAAGCGGCTGCCGGATCTGGCGGTCCTGCTCCTGCTGGACGTATCGGGGAGCATGTTCGGGGACAAGCTCTCCTTCGCCAAGGCCGCCGGGGTCGAATTCCTGAAAGCCCTCAAGCCCACGGACCGGGCGGGTCTCCTGCTCTTCTCGGAGGAGCGCTCCTGGCTGTACCGGTTCGAGCCGACCTCCTCCGTCCGGCCCGACCGGGACATCCCCGACCTGGCCGCGGGGGGAGGGACGGATCTGGCGGCGGCCCTCCGGGAGGGACTTGGGGAGCTCTCGAAGCACCGGGACCGGGATCGGCACGCGGTGGTCATCTCCGACGGGGTCACGAAACCGGCGGATTTCCGGCCTTTGGAGGAGGCGGCCGCCCGGGCGGACATCGGGATCTCGACGATTGCCGTGGGCCAGGACGCGGACTTCAAGCTCCTGGAGCGGCTGGCCCGGAACACCGGCGGCCGGGCCTTCCGGGCGGACCGTTTCGACCAGATACCCGCCCTCCTGTTCGAGGATCGGAAGAGCGTATCCCGGACCTCCTTCTCCCGGGAAACCCAGGCCGTGCTGGCCCTGAACGGGGATACGGTCTCGACCGTGGACGGCATGGCCCTCCTGACCCCCAGGGACCCTTCCACGGTGCTTCTGGCGAACGAGCTCGGGGACCCGCTCCTGGCATCCCGGGAATTCCGTAACCGGGGGGTTGTGGTATTCGCCAGCGACCTCTACGGAGCCTACACGGCGGATTTCTTCCGATCCCCCCGGGCCGTATCGTACCTGAAGCGCCGGCTGGACGCCTTGATGGCCGAGGAGAGCGTGTCCGCATCCGTGCACGAACACTCCGGAGGGGTGGAGCTCGTCCTCCGGAGCCACTGGCTCGTGTCACCGGAAGTCCGGGTACTCCACGGGGACGGACGGATCGCCTGGGAAGGCCCCTTGCGCCGAGGGGCTCCCGGGATCTTCGGCGTATCCCTCTCCCTGTCGGAACGGGGGTCCTACACCGCGGTTCTCTCGGATCGGGGAGCCGCCTTCGCCCGGGTCCCCGTCGCGGCGAACGGAGTCTTCCGAGCGGTGCCGGCGTCCGCATGCCGGGCGGTCCGAGATTTTCGGTCGACCCCGTTCGTCCGGTACCCCGGACGGGAAGCCTGGCTGGTCGCCTTCTTCCTTTCCTCCCTGGCGGTGACGGTTCTGTTCAGGATGGAGGGCTCCGGAGCGCGGAAGGGTGCTCCGCCGGAGGGCTCCGGTTCATTCCGGGAGCCGGAAGGGCAAGGCCGGGGATGAGCTTCGTGAGAATGATGCGCCGGGCCGCGGTGCTCACCGCCGTCCTGTCTCTCGCCCCTCTTATCGGGGCGGAGCCGGAACTGAGGATCGACGGGCGGACCTACCGGACCTACGGGATCTGCTCGGGCACCATCCGCTCCCCCGAGGGGTTTTCCGGAACCATGGAGCTTTGGGGCCGTCGCTTCGACGGCCGGGAGGTCGCCTTGTTCCGGGCGGAGCTCCCGGGGTGGACCGCTTCCCTGGAATTCAAGTTCATCCCCGACGAGAATATCCGCACGATTTACCCGGCCGGCTCGGAACGGGAGCTGGAGCTCCCGCTTCCCCGGGGAGAGTCGGCTGCAGGGCGGCGCTTCCTGGGATCCCTGTCCCCGCCCTTCCGCTCCGGCCCGCCCGTGGTCTTGCCGCGAACGACCCGGTTCCGGGCCCGGGACCCCGG
>JBGSPT010000101.1:0-5314 GCA_041738475.1 Treponematales bacterium | reverse complement strand
GCCCTCTTCGGCATGGTCGTCGGTGCCGTCCTTGCATCCTCCCGGACCCGGTTCGACCCGGCCGCGGGCGGCGCCGGAAGGAAAGCCCTGCGCCTGGCCGCGGGAACCGCGGGGGCGGCGGTCCTGTATTTCGGGCTCAAGGCGCTTTTCCCCGGGGAAGGCTCGGCGAACTACGCGCTGTTCCGGTTCCTGAGGTACGGGATCCTGGGGGCCTGGGTCTCCCTGGGCGCCCCCTGGACCTTCCTGCGCCTGGGACTGGCGGAGGAGCGACCCGCCCCTATTCCGCGAACGTGAAGGTCTTGTCGGTCAGGTTGAAGGCCTTGGAAGCCCCCGGGGAAAGATAGAGGCGCCTCCGGTCGTCCACGTAGATCGCCTCCACCCCCGGCAGGGTCCGGACCAGGGCCAATCCCCGTTCCCGCCCCAGGGCGAATAGGGTCGTGGACAGCCCGTCCGCGTCGATGGAGGAGGGGGCGATGACCGTCACGGAGACGATCTCGGACTCCACGGGCCGTCCCGTCCGGGTGTCCAGGATATGGTGGTACCGCTTCCCGTCCTGCTCGAAAAACCGTTCGTAGACGCCGCTGGTCACGACGGTCCCCGCACCCATGCCGACGATGCCCAGATAGCTGCCCCGGTCGTCGAAGGGATTCTGCACCCCCACCCTCCAGAGGGATCCGTCGGCCTTCTTTCCGAACACGAGGACGTTTCCCCCGAGGTCCACCACGGCGGCCCGTACCCTCCGCTCACCCAGGATTCGGGCCGTCTCGTCCGCGGCATATCCCTTGGCGATGGCTCCCAGGTCAAGTCTCATGCCGGGCCGGGGGAGGAAGACCGTGGAAGCCCGCTCGTCCAGGACCACGGAGCTCCAGTCCACCAGGGGCAGGGTTTCCCGGATCTCCCGGTCCTCGGGAACCCGCTCGCCCTCCAGCCCGATGTTCCAGAGCTTGACCACCGGGCCGATGGTCGGGTCGAAAGCCCCCTGCGAGATCCGGGCGTATTCCAGGGCCTTTTTCACCACGAACAGGGTGTCCGAAGAAACCCGCACCGGGGAGCGTCCCGCGGCCTCGTTGACCGCGGCGATCTCGGTGCCCTCCCGGTTGGCGCTCATCCGGGTCTCGATTTCCTTTAGCCGGGCGAAGACGGCCTGGAGGGCGGCCTCGGACCCGCCGTCCTGGAGGGAGATCGTGCAGATGGTGCCCAGGACGTACTCGGAGCCCCGGATGGGGTCCCGTACGCCCGGCCGGGCGCAGGCGGACAGGGTCAGGGAAAGGCACAGGAGTGCCGGGATTATTCGGCGCATGGGCGGAAGTATTCCGATAATGCCGGTTTTGATCAATCCGCGGGTCCGGGGAGGGGCGCGGCCCTTACAGGAAATACGGCCGCTCGGCGGCCACCGTGGTCGTCTCGCCGTGGCCCGGGTAGACCTTCGTGTCCGGCGGCAGTACCAGGATCCTGCGGCGTATGCTGTCCAGGATGGCTTCCTCGGAGGAGTCGAAGTTGTCCGTCCTGCCCAGGCCGCCTCGAAAGAGGGTGTCTCCGGCAAGGAGGGCGGAATCCTCCTCGACATAGAAGCAGCAGCTGCCCGCGGTATGCCCCGGGGTGTGCAGGACCCGAATGCGCGTGCCCGGCAGCTCGTCCCCGTCCTCCAGGAGCACTTCCGCCTCGGGCAGGGGGGACCAGTACCGGTCGAAGAAGGTCCGGGACCCCAGATCCGCGAAGACCCGGAGGTTGGTTTCCTCCCCCCGGACGCCGAGGTAGCGGGCGTCCGCGGAGTGTACGGCCACGGGCACGGGGCCCAGGGCGGCCAGGAGCCCCGGAAGGGCGGCGGTATGGTCCAAATGCCCGTGAGTCAGGGCGATACAGACGGGTTTCCGGCCGCCCAGAGCCGCGGCTATCCGCTCGGGCTCGGCCCCGGGATCCACGATAACCGCCCGATCCCCGCCCAGGTCCACGATATGGACGTTCACCCCGATCGGTCCTACACTCAAGGTCGTGATCATAGGAATGGTATCCTATCGAAGCCCCGGGGGAGGGGCAATACCGCCGTGCTAAGGTCCCTGACCCTGGCGGCCCTATCGGCCGCGTTCTTCTACGCCGTCCTGCCGATCGCGGGAGCCTTCGCGGCCCGGGCCGCCTGGCGGGCCTTCCGTAGAAGGTTCCTCGCATCCCTGGAATACCCCCCCCTCTCCCTTCGGGACGGTCTCGGATCGCCCGGCACCGAAATCCTGTACCGCCGGTTCTCAGGCTCCGCGGAGGTCCTCCAGGGCGAGGACCGCCTGTGGGTCCGCGGAGACGGCGCGACAGCGGCGATCCGCCTTAAGGACGCCCGGATCTACCTCCTGCCCGCCGCCCGGCCTTCGGATGGAGTCTACGACCTGGAGGCGGCGGATGAAACCCTTCAACCCGCCGCCTGGAACCGCCTGTCCGGCCTGACCGAGGGAGCCCGGATCTACGCGGCCGGCGGCCTCGGGATCAAGGGCGGTCTTCCGGTTTTCCACGGAACCCCCTCCGAACCCCTGCTGATCCTCATCCACGACGGCAGGGACCAGGATCTGGCCCGCAGGACGGTCTGGGCTGGGCGGCACCGGAACGAATACTGGAATCCCGTCACCTTGGTTTCCCTGACCGCCGGATTCCTCTCCAGCGGAGCCGCCCTCTACGACCTCCTCAGGCCGCCCCTCCTGTCCCTGCCTGCGGCCCTTGCCGCGGCCCTGGCCTTTTCCCCGGTTCTGCCCTTCCTGCCGCCGGGGCTGGCCTTCCTCTCGGCCTACCGCCGTCTCTGGGCTCGGGCGCGCAGAACCCGCGCCCGCAGGGATCTCCTGCGATCCGGCCTGGAGCCGGTCTCCGGACCGGATCGCGAGGGAAGGCGGGAACTCGAGGTTGCGGACTGCGTGGGAAGGGCACGCCGGGACGAGGTCCTCGCGGGCCTTGCCCTGGCGGCGGCGCTTTCGCTGAATTTCCTGCTGGCCGTTGTCGCGGTCCGGGGGATCATCCGTTGACGGGGTCGTCTCCGTCGGTTCCCTCCTCGCCCTCCGGGCGCCCCTCGGGGCGCCCCTCGGGTTTTCCGGGCCGGGCCTCCTCCTTGCGGGGACGGGCCCGGTTGACCGCCAGCTTGCGGCCCTTGAAGGACGTGCCGTCCGCGTCCTGGATGATGAGGTCCGCGGCCGCGGGATGAACGTTTACGAAGGTGTAGTTGTCGAAGGTCCGGATGGCACCGATGTCGGATTCTTCGAGGCCGGAGATACCGGAGAGCACCCGCAGGACATGCTGGGCGGTAAAGCGCTGGCGGCGGCCCATGCTGAAGAAGAGGGTCGTGCCATCTCCGGAGTAGGAACCTTTCCGGATCCGGAGGTCCGCCGTTTCGGATTGATCCGCGGATCCGCCCTTGCCCGCCTGTACGCCGGGCGTTCCGGAACCCCCCTCGGGAGTCCGTTTGCCGGTCCTGGAACGGGCTTCGGGTTTCGGACGCTGGACGGGAGCCGGGGCGGCGCGGGAGGTCCCTGCCGAAACGCCCAGGGAGCGCAGGATCAGGGCGGCGGCTGCGTAAGAACGGAGATGGAAGGGAACACGGGAGCGGAAAAGGGACCGGCAGGCATTTAGGATGGCCGGATCGCGAATGGAACGCACCTCTTCCAGGATCTTCCCGATGAGGGCCTCGGCTTCCGGGGCCGGGAAGCCTTGCTGTTTGTCTACCGTCGACACTTCGAACTCCTTAAAATCCATATTGCCGGATACGGACCGGAATCGCAAGGGCCCGGAGATTCACGGAAGCGATCCCGGCTATTAAATATATTATTATATCTATATTATCCATTCCATACTTGACCGAACGGCAAAATCCGGGCAAGATTATTAAGCTTTCAGAATGTTACAAATCTGCAATCCTATGCAAGGAGCGAATATGGCGGACAAGAAGCGTATCCTGATCCTGGGCGGCGGCTACGCGGGCGTCTGGGCCGGAAAGATCCTGGAAAAGAAGTATCGGAAGCGGGACGACGTGGAAATCACCCTGGTGGACAAGAAACCCTTCCACACCCTGATGACCGAGCTTCACGAGGTGGCCGGCTGGCGGGTGGAGCCCGAATCGGTCCAGGTTCCCTTCCGCAAGATCTTCGGAGCCCGGAATATCGAGGTCCGGGTCGATACCATCACCGGAGTCGACTTCCAGGCCAAGGTCGCCAAGAGTTCCAGCGCGGAATACCCCTTCGACTACATCGTCATCGGAGTCGGCGCGGAGCCCGAGTACTTCGGCATCCCCGGAGTCCAGGAGAACTCCTTCCCCCTGTGGTCCTTCGACGACGCCATCCGGCTCCGGTACCACGTGGAGCACATGTTCGCCAAGGCCGCCTGCGAGACGGATCCCGCCAAACGGCGCCGCATGCTCACCTTCGTGGTGGCCGGCGCGGGCTTCACGGGGATCGAGATGATCGGCGAGCTTTTGGAATACCGCCGGGACATGTGCCGCAAGCACAACCTGGATCCCAAGGAGACCCGGGTCGTCAACATCGAGGCCCTGCCCTCCATCCTGCCCATCCTGGAGGAGCCCCTCCGGGTCCGGGCGGAGAACTACATGAAGAAGATGGGCTGCGAGATCTTCCTGAATTCCGCCATCACCGGAGCGGAACCCGGGAAGGTCCTCCTGAAGGACGGCACCGTCGTGGAGACGGACACCTTCATCTGGACCTGCGGGGTCAAGGGCTCGTCCTTCACCTCCGTCCTGGACGTGCCCAAGGCCGAGCGGGGCCGGGGCCGCATGCAGGCCAACGACCTCATGCAGTCCACCGCCTACCCCTACGTCTATCTGGCCGGGGACTCCGCCTTCATCCTGGAGCCCAACGGCAAGCCCATGCCCCAGATCGTGGAGGCCTCCCATTGCTCCGCCGAGACCGTGGCCCACAACATCATGGCGGACATCGACGGCGGGGAGCACCACAAGTTCAAGCCCAACTACCACGGCTTCATGGTGTCCATCGGCGGGAAGTACGGAGTGGCCAACGCCGGGGGCATGAAGACCCGGGGCTTCATGGCCATGACCATGAAGCACATGATCAACTGCTGGTACCTCCTCAACATCGCGGGGATCAACCAGGTCTGGGAATACCTCAAGCACGAATTCCTTAACATGACCACGGGCCGCACCTTCATCGGCGGCTTCGTGTCCCACCGGGTCCGGGCCTACTGGCCCCTCCTCCTGCGCATGTGGCTGGGCCTCATGTGGGTGATGGAGGGAGTCAACAAGATCGGCGAGGGCTGGCTCAAGTTCGATCTGGGCAGCAAGAGCGGTTGGATGTTCTCCTCCGGGGTGGTCCAGAAG
>JBGSPT010000098.1:0-2264 GCA_041738475.1 Treponematales bacterium | reverse complement strand
TCCTGGACGCTCTGCCCGGCGCCGAAAACGCCGAACCGGTCCGCCTCCTCTTTTCGGAGTCCCCCTCCCGCTTCCTGGTGTCCGTACGCGCCGAGAACCGGGAACGCTTCGAACGCAGCTTTGCCGGCCTTCCCCACCGCCTCCTGGGCACGACAACCGAGGAGCCTCGGCTCCGCTTCCGCCTGGCAGGGCGGGAGGTCCTGTCCGCGGCCCTGGAGGGCATCGAGACGGCCTACAAGACGCCGATCGCCGGAAGGAGGCATCCGTGAGCGTACCGGTCCTGATCGCCTGCGGCTTCGGCATCAATTCCGACGAGGAGCTCGCCGAGGCCTTCCGGCTGGCCGGGGCGGAACCCTCCCGGGTCCACCTTACGGACCTCCTGGCCGAGCCGGGGATGCTGGCCCGGTTCCGCATCCTGGCCTTCCCCGGGGGCTTTTCCTTCGGGGACCACCTGGGCTCCGGCATGGTCCTGGCCAACCTTCTCCGGCGTCGGCTCCGGCCGGAGATCGAGGCCTTCCTGGCGGACGGAGGACTCGCCGTCGGGATCTGCAACGGCTTCCAGGTCCTGGCCAAGACGGGGATCCTCTCGAACCTCCGGGGCGGCTGGGAGAGGGAGATCACCCTGGTCCACAACGAAAAGCCCGGTTATATCGACGAGTGGGTCAAGGTCCGGATCGAGCCCGAGAGCCCCTGCCTCTGGACGAAAGGGCTTTCGACCCTGGATCTGCCCGTGCGCCACGGGGAGGGCCGGTTCGTCGCCCGGGACGGAGCGATCCTGGAGGACCTGGAGCGGAAACACCTGGTCGCCCTCCGCTACGAAGGGCGGAACCCGAACGGCTCGGTCAACGGCATAGCGGGAATCTGCGACCGCACAGGCCGGGTCCTGGGTCTGATGCCCCACCCGGAGGCCTTCCTGACTTTGGAAAACCATCCGGATCGGCACCCCCCCGGGGAGACGGGGCTCGCGATATTTCGAAATGCCGTCGCCCGGGCGTAGAATTTCCGGTGACCGCCACCTATACTGAAGCGAGAATCCTTATGAGGTTTATATCGGAGCAAGGACGCAGATGAAGGAAGAATCGACCTCGGTGATCGAAGAGTATGAACGGCAAATCTTCGATCTTCGGCAACTCCTGGAAATCTCGAAGAGCCTCAATTCGACCCTCGATTACGCGATCCTGATCGACTCCATACTCTTCACAATTATGGGGCAGATGAAGGTCCTCAAGGCCGGGCTCTTCGCCAAGAAGAACCTGGACTCCCCCGCCTTCAGCCTCCACCGGAACCACCAGGGCTTCGACCTCCGGAGGGACGTCGAGTACTCCATCCCCGAGGACCACCCCCTGGTGGCCCACTTCTCCCGGGCCTACGGCTGTCTGACCCTGGAGGAAATCCGCCGGACCCTGGGCTCCCTGTCCGGTCTGGACGGCTTGGCCGCCCTGGAGCCCAGCCTCGTGATCCCCCTCAAGGCCAAGGGTGTAATAAACGGAATTCTCGTGATCGGGGAGCGGATCGAGGGGGACGAGTTTTCCGCCACCGAGCGGGAATACGTCATGAACATCGCCATCCTGGCGGCCATCGCGATCAGCAACGCCTTCCTCTTCGAGATGACCACCACGGACATGATGACCAAGCTCAAGATGAAGCACTACTTCTACACGGTCCTCCTGGAGCGGATGGAGCGCACCCGGGCGGATCGGCGGCCCCTGTCGGTGCTTATGCTGGACATCGACCACTTCAAACGCTTCAACGACACCTACGGCCATTCCTGCGGGGACCTAGTGCTCCGGAGGACCGCGGTGGTCCTCCAGGACAGTGTTCGCCAGGGTGACCTGGCGGCCCGGTACGGAGGAGAGGAGTTCTGCCTGCTCCTTCCGGACACGGACGGACCCCATGCGGCCGCCATCGCCGAGCGGATCCGAAGGAGCGTGGAATCCAACCAGGTGGACTTTGAGGGGAAGAGCCTCGGAGTGACCATCTCCATAGGTGCGGCGGAATACGATCCGGTCCGGGACGCCTCCGCCAAGACCCTCCTGGACCGGGCCGACAAGGCCCTCTACCAGTCCAAGCAGGAGGGTCGCAACCGGACGACCCTTTCCTCCTAGCCGCTGTGGCCCTGCTCCGGTATCGGGGCCCCGGACGTCCCGGCCTGTCCGAGATACCCGCGAACGTCGCGGAATCCATCCTGACCTCCCTGCTCAAGGCGGGCCGGCCGATCCGCCACGACTGCGGCGGCAAGGCCCTCTGCGGAACCTGCCGGGTAC
>JBGSPT010000074.1:0-4323 GCA_041738475.1 Treponematales bacterium | reverse complement strand
GCCCCAGGCCCGGGCGTACGCGGCTTCCGCGGTTTCCACAAGCCGGGTCCAGACGGCCAGGAGCCGGGCCTTGATCGCCTCCGGCGAGGTCCTATCCGTCTCGGCCGCCCCCTCCCCGGGTTCCGCACGCGGGGGGGCCCGGTCCAGGCCGATCCTGCGCTCCAGGCGGTCCAGGAAGCGGCTCAAACGGGCGGGACTGGTGGTGCGTCCGTAGGAGTACTCGATCGCCAGGGGTATGATTCTTACGGGCATGGGATTGTCCGAGGAGGCCAGCCGTTCCGCGGCGAGCAGGGCTATCCGGGTGGTACCGGGATCCAGTTCGGGCAGGATCCCGCCGTTCAGGGTGGCCATGCCCTCCGGGGCGATGGCCATGGGCCTGCGGCGCTCGGCCACAGCGCGGACAAGGTAATCCAGGACCGCCCGGTCCACGGCACCGTGGCGCACCGGCACGATGCCCGCGTTCTTTAGGGCCCAGAGCACGAGGGGACTGGCCCAAAGCTGGACTTCCGTGCCCGAGGGGTACCAGGCTCCGGGTCTGCCGTCCGCTTCCACGGCGGGGGCCTTGCCCCGGATCAGGTTCGTGAGGACATGGTACACGAGATGGGGATCCGCGTCCCCGGGGTGGCGGTACGCCAGGATGAAGCGCCCCTCGTCCGCGGCGGAGCGGCGGTATTCCTCGACCAGGCGTTCCCGTCCTTCGACGCCGATCCGGGCAAGGCGAAGGACGAACCGGGCGTAGGCGGGTCCCAGCAGGGCCGTCACTCCCAGGAAGACCCGGCTCTGCCTGCCCAGCTCGATCTTCACCGACTCCCGGGGAACCCAGGGTTTCAGCTTCACTGCGCTCTCCTTGGCGGATGATTGCGTAAACGCGTCCTGCGTCCAGTATACCAGATGTCGTCGCCGCGGCCAGTATCCCGGTGCCGCGGGAATGCTCAATTTCTGACTTTATAATTCGACTACACCGTGAGTATCTTTGAGGAAGGCAAACGAGGATGGCCGCCCAAGGTCCGAGGAGATCCCATGGCTTCCTGGAACCCGTCCTGCGAGAGATGGCTCGACGAGACTCTTCCCCATATCCTTCCCGTCCTGAAGCGGAAGATGTTCGGCTATCCGGCCTGGTTCGAGTACAGCCGGATGCGCCTCTGCCTCATGGAAGCCGGCTTGGGAATCAAGTCCGAGCCCGGAGTGATCCGGTCCGCCAGGGATTCCGGGATACCCCTCTCGGATTTTCTGCCCCTCGGCCGGGACGCCGGCAGGTCCTGGGCCTTCTTCGCCCTCCCCGCGGCCGAAGGCCCCTGGGACGAGGAAGCCCTGCGCTTCGCCCTTGGGCTCCTCCTTTCCGTGCCCGCCCCGGAACGGGCGCCGAAAACCGGGAGCAAGCCGTGAAGCCGGTTCGCGCGTACGTCCTGGGCGCATCGATCCTCGCGGCGGTCCTGGTCCTGGGTGTTTCGGCCTGCGGTTCCCGGACGCCCTCCCCTACCAAGGCGTCCGCTACCCCGGCTCCGGGCCCCGTTTCCGCGGATCCCGAGTTCTTCCCTGCCCGTTCCCGGTCCGACCTGGCTCCGGTGATCCCCCCGGGCCTGCCCGGGTTCATTCCGGGGTACGCGGAGCTCGATCCCGACTCGGGCCTACACATGACGGGCACCCCCCTGGAGCTGGACCTGGACACCTGGAGGCTGGCGGTCACGGGGGCGGTGCACCGGCCCCTTTCCCTGGATTTCGACGAACTCCGCACCCTGCCCCGGGTGCGTTCCCGGTCCACCCTGGTCTGCCCGGGCTACTTCGAGGACAACGCCGTCTGGACGGGGGCCTCCCTGGCGGCCCTGCTGGAACTCGCGGGTCCCCTGGAGGGAGCCAAGGGCGTGAACCTGGTCAGCGCCGACGGCTATTCCGCCTGGATCGGCATGGCGGACGCCTTGGCGCCCCACAACTTCCTGGCCTACGAGTTCGCCGAGGGCCGCCCGGTACCGGTCCTGCACGGCTTCCCCGTGCGGGCCGTCTTCCCATCCCTGACCGGGTCAAAGTGGGTCAAGTGGCTTGTGGAAGTCCAGGTGGAGTACGCGGACCCCCCGAAGTCCCCGCCCGCGGGGAGCGTTCCGGGGAGCTGAAGACTCCCGGAGCCCCGGTGAGTCTTGAAAGCACGCACCGGTACCGGTACTGTGATTCCGGAGGATCCATGAAAAAGGTGATCAACCCGTTCCGTGCCGACCCGGGCTCGCGCTGCTTCGGCTGCTCTCCCAGGAATACCATCGGCCTGGCTTTGGAGTTCTTCGAGGACGGCGACGAGATCGTCACGACCTGGAACGCGGGTCCGGACTACACCGGGTTCGAGGGGGTCCTGCACGGAGGCATCCAGGCCACAGCCCACGACGAGATCGCCTCCTGAGTGGTCTTCACCAAGGCGCGGACCGCGGGCTGGACCGCGAACCTTTCTGTGGAGTACAAGGCTCCGGTCCTCATCGCCAAGGGTCCCGTGACCCTCCGGGCGCGGCTCGAGCGGATGGACGGGAACCGAGCGATAGTCGCCTCCACACTGCTTGACGGGGAAGGCGCCGTCGGCAGCGAGGCGGAGGTGGTGTACTTCACCGTGCCCGAGCACATCGCCCGGAAGCGGTTCCGGTACCCCGGCGCGGAAGCCTTCTTCGAAGAGCCCCGGTAAGGAAGGCGGACCGGCCCGGAGGTCCATGCAGGGACGAACGACCGCGGGCGGTACTTTGTCGTGAACCCCGTGCAATCCCCAAAAAAAACACTAGACTTGATATCCATGAAAAAGTATCGGAACGGCGCCCGAGTCGGACTTCCGGCCCGGGCGGGTCTCCTCTCGGCCCTGTCCGTCCTGCTAGCGGCGGTTCTCTCCGCCTCGACGGCCCTGGGGCTTCCCGGCCCGATCCGGCCCGTTTCGGCCGCGGCGGCCGCCCTTGCCCTGGTCGCGGCGGCGCTCGGATTCCGGGCCTTCGGGGCCCTTCGACATGCCCGAGGTCAGGCCGCAAGGGCGGCGGAATCGGCCGATCCCGAGAGGGGGATCGTCGACCTTGCGGGCCTCGCGGCCGTCGCGCCTTCGGACCGGACCCTGGATTTCCATGTCCGCCTGCTGGAATCCTTGAACGAGGACATCGCCCTTCTCCAGCGCTCGGCGGTCAAGTTCGACCTCTTTTCTTCGGACATCCTCTTCTCCGCCCAGAACCTGGCGGCCCTGGCCCGACGGGACCTGGAGATGCTGACCGGGCTCCGTTCCCAGGTCGTGGAGTTTTTCGAGGAGCAGTCCCGGATGAACGAGGAGCTCGGCCTTCTGCGGGAACGCATGGCCGGCAACGCGGACCTGGCGGCCCGGCTGGCCCGCACGGCCTCGGAGTCAAGGTCGGGCCTCTCGGACCTCGTGGAATTGAGCCGGGAAGCCGCCCGGGAAGCCCGGGAGGGCAAGGAAAGCGTCGAGGCGACCGGCGGGGCCGCGGCGGAGCTGGAAGCGGTGCTCTCCCGCCTGGACCAGACCGCCCGACGGGAGGCCGAGGAGACGGGGCGGATCGCCGAGAGCCTGTCCCGGATCGCGGACATCGTGGAGCGGACCCATATCCTGGCCACCAACGCGTCCATCGAGGCGGCCCGGGCCGGTGCCCGGGGCTCGGGATTCGCCGTGATCGCCGCGGAGGTGCGGAACCTTTCGGAAGCCAGCCGTAAAGCACTGGAGGACATAGGCAAGGTCCTGGGTTCCGTGACGGCGGGGATCCGGGAATCCGGCGCCCTCTCCGCCCAGGTCGCCACCCATTCGGAAAAACTCGACCGCTCGCTCTCGCGCACCCGCTCGTCCTTCGAGTCCATCGACGCCCGGATCCGGGAAGTGGAGCTACGCTTGGCGAGCTTCGACGGCGTTTTCTCGGAGCAGGCCGAGGGCTCCACGCGGTCCTCCTCCGCGGCGGGCCAAGCCGCCTCCCTCCTGGAGGGATTCACCGCCGCCTTCCGGGAACGGTCCGCGGCGTACGACGCGATCTTGGAGGCCGCCCGGGAATCGGAAACCTCCGCCCACGACGCCGAGCGCTCGGCCCGGGTGCTGGCCCAGATGGCGGGCTACCTCAAGAACGGCGGATTGGACAGGAACCGGGTTCTCCGGAAATACCGGGCTGACGGGGACCTCGCCCAGGGACGGCTGGGACGGCGGGAACGGAGGGAGGAACTCCTGTACAACCTGGAGATCTTCGACTCCGCCGGCGTTCCGATCGGCCATCTCGGGGACCTGTCCCCCTCGGGGCTCCTGTTGGTCTCGCCCCGGCGGATCGATCCCGGCAGCCGGCTAGCCCTGAGCCTGGCCCTTCCCGTCACCGCCGAGGG
>JBGSPT010000021.1:0-5045 GCA_041738475.1 Treponematales bacterium | reverse complement strand
TCGCCGCTCCATCGAAGCGGCGGTCCTGCGGGCGTCCCTGCGGGCGCGTTCCCCCGCGGCGAAATAGATCCGGGTCATGGCCTTGTACTTTTCCGTGCGCAGGATGCGCAGGGCGCCGATCCGGCCCGTGTTCGACAGATGGGTCCCGCAGCAGGCGGAGTAATCGAGGCCGTCCAGGTCCACGATCCGGAGGACGTCCTCCCCGGGCGGGGGCGGGCGCCGGAGCGGGAAGTCCGAAACCTTCTCCGGAGGGCACGAGTGGACCGTCACCGGATGTGCCTCCCGTATGATCCGGGCGATCTCGTCCTCGATCCGGTCCGCTGTTTCCCTGGAAAGTTCCGGCAGGTCCACGTCGATGGTGGAGTACTCCTGCCCCAGATGGAAGGAGACCGTGGCCCCCCCGGCCAGCTTGAGCACCCGGGACGAAAGGAGATGCTGTCCCGTGTGCTGTTCCATGTGGTCCCTGCGGCGTTCACCGTCCACGAGACAGCGGAAAGGACCTTCACCTTCGGGCAGGGATCCGGCGAGGACATGCAGGATCTCACCGTCCCGCTCCCGGACGTCGACGACTTCCACGCCGCCTATCGTCCCCAGGTCGCAGGGCTGGCCGCCCCCCTCGGGATAGAAGACCGTCCCGTCCAGAACCACCGCGGGACTGCCCTTCCACTCGGTGCGCCCCAGGACGGCCGCCTCGCACTCGAAGCGATCCGTGTCCTCGTAGTACAGTTTTCGGGTACCCATGGGTCGATTCTAGGCCGGGGGGCTACCCCGAGTAAAGCGGAGTCAGGATCGAAAACTACCCGGAAACGCAAGATTTTAAAACCCGGAAACCTCGGATCCGGGGTATGCTGGAACGTCGGTCCGGGCATTCCGATGCGATCGGGCCTTCGAATCCCCGCCGCCTTGAGCAGGGGCCCGGCGGAGCGAGGAGCCTTCATGGAAGATACCGATGTCCGCGTGGACCGCCGAGACCTGGAAGCGTTCTGCCGGTCCGTGTTCGAAACCCGGGGAATGAGCCCCGAAGACGCCGGCCAGACCGCCGAGGTCCTGGTCTCCGCCGACGCCGGCGGAATCCCCTCCCACGGAGTGGGACGGCTGCGGCGCTACGTGAGCGGCCTGGACTCGGGGCTGATGCTGCCCCGGGAATCCGGGGAGATCCTCGTCGATACTCCGGCTTCCCTGGTGGTCGACGCCAAGGGCGCGATGGGTCCCCCCGTGAGCGTCCGGGTCATGGACGCGGTGATCCGGAAGGCCCGGGACGAAGGCGCCGCCTTCGGGGCGGTTCGGAACTCGAACCACTTCGGGATAGCCGGCTACTACGCCCGCAGGGCCCTGGCCGAGGACATGCTGGGCATCGCCATGACCAACACCGCGGCCCTCGGGGTGCCCACCTTCGGGCGGGAGGCCTTCTTCGGCACCAATCCCATCGCCTTCGCGGCCCCGGCTGACAAGGAAGACCCCTTCGTCCTGGACATGTCCACCACCGTGGTGACCCGGGGCAAGGTGGAGGTGTACGAGCGCAAGGGCGGTGACCTGCCGGAAGGATGGGCTGTGGACCACACAGGGAAGTCCGCCCGGGACCCGGGGTCCCTCCTTTCGGGCATGCAGGAACGCCTGGGAGGCGGAATCCTTCCCCTTGGGGGGCTGGATACCCTGCTTGGGGGCCACAAGGGCTACGGGCTCGCGGTGATGGTGGACATCCTCTGCGCGGTCCTGTCCGGCGGGCCCTTCGGACGGGCCGTGTACGACACCCCCGACTCCTCCGCCCGGGTCTCCCACTTCTTCGGGGCCATCCGAATCGACCGGTTCCGGGATCCCGGGGAATTCCGCGCCGACATGGACCGGATGCTGCGGGAACTCCGGGCCTGTCCGCCCGCGGAAGGCCGGGACCGGGTCTGGTACGCGGGCCTTCCCGAGGCGGAGCACGAGAGGGAGACCGTATACCTGGGAATCCCCCTGTCCCGCAAGACCTGGGCCATGCTCCGGGACCTCGCCGAGGAGACGGGGATCGAGCTTCCGCAAGAAAGTCTTTGAATCTTTTTCCCGGGATCCGTTCAATGCAGGAATAGGAAAGAAACACAGGGAACCCTAGAACAGACAGGATGGACAGGATTTTTATGAAGATTTACAAGATAAATATAGAAATAGATATCTATTTCTTCATCCTGTTCATCCAGTCTTAATCCTGTACATCCTGTCAAAGATTTGGGCCAAAACCGTGGATTTCTTATTCGCCGATCACGGAAACTCGAACTTCATCCCCGTCTGGAGAGGCTGGAACCGGTCCCCGAATTTCTTGCGCAGCTCCGCCTGGGCCCCGAAGCCCGTGCAGTGCCCCGCATAGACCGAGTCGATCGACATCCCCCCCAGGGCGTCCACGGTCTTCGTGATCCGGTCCATGGGGGCCTCCACCAGATGGAGCCCCCCGAGGATCGCCCGGATGTCCTTGAGCCCCGTCAGGTCCAGGGAATGCCGGGCGATGTTCACGATCCCAGCGTGGCTGCACCCGGTCAGGATGACCAGCTTCCCTCCCGGGAGGACCGCGGTCACCGAGATGTCGTCCTTCATGGGATCCTCGACCAGCCGGCCCTCCCCGTCTATGGTCCGCAGGGGTATGCCCACCTCCTCGAAGTCCGTGCGCCGGGTCACATACCCGGTGGTCGAGAGGCCCGTCATGAGGGGCAGGGGGTCCGAGGTCAGGAAGAGCAGTCCCCCCGCCGCCTCGATCTCCGCCCGGGTGTCCCCGGCAAGGACCCCCACGTGCCGCAGGTAGGGCTTGACGATGAAGTCCAGGCGGAAGAGGTCCGGGTGGGCGATCACGGGCAGATCCTTTTTCCCGATCGCCTTCAGCACCTCCGAAAGGCCCCGGGTGTGGTCGTAGTGGCAGTGGGTGATCACGATCGCGTCGATGCAAGGCGGGCAGATCCCCATCAGGCTCATGTTGTGCAGAAGGGCCTGGGGATCCTGGGCCACGTCGATCAGGATGTTCCGGGTGATCCCGTCCTTTTCCGCGGTCACGAAGAGGGAGATGCCGTGCTGGCCCCAGTAGGGACTCTCGTACATCACCGAGTCCTCCGCGACGACGGTTACGGACAGGCGGTCCAAGGCTTCGAGGGATGCCATGCCGCTAGACTCCGTCCCGCCCTGCGGGTACGACGGCGGGTTTTGCCTTGGGCCTTACGAACACGGAGACGATCTGCAGGACCGCCGTCGCGGCCAGGGCCGGCACGAGCCAGGCCAAGCCCTGCTTGCCCAGGGGCATCGCGGCGTTCAGGGTCGAGAAAGGATTCCCCGCAAAGCCGAGGCCCGCCAGGAAGTCCCCGATGCTGAACAGGATCGCCACGATCACCCCTCCCTGGGTGGCCAGCTTCACTCGGCTGAAATCCGAGAACAGGGACATGAGCAGGGTGACCACAAGGGCCGGGTAGATCAGCATGAGCCAGGGGACCGTGAATCCCACGATGCGTGCCAGCCCGACCAAGCCCAGCAGGAAACCTACGGCGCTGCTGGCCGCGACAGTGACCTTGTACCGTATCTTGCCGCCGCTCATCTGCTCGAAGGTGTCCCCAGCCGCGGAGGTCAGGCCCACGGAAGTGGTCATGCACGCGAAAGCGATGATGAGCCCGAAGACGACTTTACCGAAGTATCCGAGGAGGCCTTCCGCGATCTTCACCGAGAGATCCCCGATCCCCGCGTCCGCAAACCGGGATCCCGAGGAAGCTCCCAGGAAGGTCAGGCCCGTGGAGGTCAGGAACAGGGCCGCGGCAGCGACGATCCCGATGGTAAGGATGTTGCCGCTCCGGGATTTCTCGTCCTCCAGCCCCCGGCGGGTCAGCTCGTTGATGATCCAGATGCCGAAGATGGAAGCCCCCAGGGCGTTCATCGTATTGTACCCGTTGAGGATCCCGTCGCTGAACCCGGAGGCGGATCCCGTGGCCGGTACGGCGGCCAGGGGGCCCAATACTCCCCGGAGGACCAGGATGAGCATGAAGACCACAAGGATGGGAGCAAGGTACTTCCCGATCCGGTCGATCACCTTGGATCGGTTGGCCGCGAAGTAGTAGTTCAAGGCGAAGTAGACCAGCAGGGTCGCCCAGAGGGGGACGTCGGGCAGGAACTGGGCTACCGCCATCTCGTGGGTCGCGGAGCTGACCCGGGGAAGGATAAAGACGGGTCCCATGATCAGCACGGCGATGATGGTATATACCGTCGCGTATCCCTTGCCCAGCACCATGGAAGTCAGGCCGTAGAGCGACTTGTTCTGCCGGGATACCGCCAGGTAGGCGACAAACACCAGCAGGCTGTTCACGACGCCGTACCCGAGCGCCGCGGCAAACCAGGATGCCCCGGCGCCCCGGCCCAGGATCGCCGGGAAGATCGTATCTCCGACGCCGAAATGGCCGGAGAATACAGCCCCCGACACGACCAGAAGGGCTCCAAGGGACAGGACTTTCTTGTTCGAATCACTCATTGTGTTTCTCCTTGGCGGAATACTATGGTAGGCATATGCTCAAGTCAATAAAAATATTTTTTTTTATAATCTATTTTAACTTCAGAAATTTCAAGGAATTTTTAAAAACAGGCTTATTTTTGTATAGGTAAATTGGAGTATAGGCAGGAAACAGTAAAAAACTTTTACCGTATGTCGAAGTAGTGCCTTTCTATGTAGGTGACTCTCTCGGCGGATTCCCTCCAGAAGGGAGAACGGGGCCATTCGTCCCGGACCTTCCGGTAATTGGCGTAGGCTTTCTTGATATCCCTATACGGAGTGTTCTGCTCGTAGGCCTTGGCGTAGATGTAGTGGGCCTCGTCGGACCCGAAGGGGAAGAGGGTCATGTACCGGTCCAAAGCTTCCAGGACTCCTGCGATGCGGGAAGCCGCAAGGTCCTCCCGGGCCAGGCGGAGCAGCTCCTCGGGAGCCGTGGGCAGATCGCGCCGGGCGGGCGGGTCCTCGACGGGATTTCCGGGTCCGGCCGTCGAGGGCGATTCGTCCGCCGGCACGGAGGGTCGAACCGAGCCGGGGACCGGGGTGTCCGCCGCGGGGG
>JBGSPT010000014.1:0-2908 GCA_041738475.1 Treponematales bacterium | reverse complement strand
GGGTCCGCTTCGGAGGCGCCTCGGAGCCCCTGGTCCGCCGGGGAATCCGGACACTCGTGGCGATGGCCGAGCCCTTCGGCTGGCCCTGCCGGGTCGCCCCGGAACTGGGCTCCTTCCGGGGACCCGGCAGGAAGTCCGATCCCTGCCCCTTCGCGACCCTGATCATGCTGGAGCTCCTGGCGGCCCTCCGGGAGGAGGCCCCTCGGGACCCCGAGGCCGAAGCCCTAGCGGAGGGCTCCGAGGCGGCCGCGGGCGTCGAGGCCCTGCTGGACTGCTGGGAGCGGAGCTCGGACCGGCACCCGTACATGTTCTTCATGGGTACGGATTTCCGGAAACTCAAGGCCCCGGGGCTCTGGTACGACATCCTGCACGCCGCGGACGTCCTGTCCCGGTATCCGAAGGCCCGGTCGGACCCCCGGTTCCTAGATATGCTCTCGGTCGTCCGATCCAAGGCGCGCCCGGATGGGACCTTCGTGCCCGAGTCCGTGTACCTGCCCTACAAGGCTTGGGACTTCGGGCAAAAGAAGGAACCCTCCCCGTGGATCTCCTTAGCAGTCGAACGGATCGAGGCCCGGGCGGCCGGGACCTGAACTTCGCCGCGTTGGACCGGCGCAGCCCTATCCTGAGGATCGCCGAAGCCCGCTTCGGCGCCGTGGCCGTCCAAAAACCTACCGGTTTATGGACGGCCACGCCTACCAGATGTTGAGAACGTCCTCCGCGAAGCCCGGGAAGCGGTCGACCTTCAACGCCCGGCCGTCGTCCGGGACCACCGTGCCCGTGAAGTACCCGAAGACCTGGTGCTGGACCGAGCGGATCACAGCCAGGTTCGTCTCCGAGGCCCGGTCAAGGAGGGGCTCGAAGTCCATCTCGAAGCGGCCGTCGGAGCTGGAAAACCGCCAGGGCTTTAGGTAGTCCGACGTGTCGATGTGGAATTCCACCCGGTCCAGCTTGTGGACCTTCCCGTCCAGGATCAGGGCGTTCTCGCTGGCGGGGGTCCGGTCCGAGAACCCGTAGCCGATGTTCCAGCCGAAGGACCGGCCGTCCAGCCGGCCCGAGGCGGAACCCCAGTACCACCGGTTCCGGTAGGTCCACCGTCCCCGGCCCCAGTCCAGGGCCCCGAAGTCCCGGGCGGGGTCGAACTCGTATCTGCGATCCCCGATGGTGAACCATCCCGAGGCGGGCATGCAGTTGATCTTCCGGTTGTAGTAGAAGGCCCTCCGGTTCTCCGCCCAGGAGGTGGCGATATTCATGCTCTCCAGGTCCGCGGGCTGTGTAAGGGTCACGCTTCCCGTAAGGCCCTCGTCCCCCTGCCGGTTCCGGATGCCCGGGGCCGCGAAGGTCAGGACCCGCCGCCCCGGTTGGTACTCGAAATCCAGGGCCAGCTTGGGGTCCGCGAAGGCCGTATGCCCCGCGTCGCTGTCGGGGCCCAGGCCGGTGCGCCCCATGGGCAGGACCGAGAGGGTGTCGACCTGGTGGACGTGCGGGCCCTCGAAATCCAGGAAGCAGACCGCGCAGAGCCCCGCGTACCCCAGATCGCTCAGGGTCAGGGTGATCCCGTACTTCCCGTCCCGAGAAAGGATGGAGTAGTAGTCCCACTCCTTGATCCGCCACCAGGGAGCCTTGATACGGGAGCGGTCGTAGCGCCAGAACGGCCGGCGGGCCCAGCCTTCCTTCGTGATCCGTCCGTCCGAATCCAGCAGTTCCCTCGGCTCGGTGATCTCGACGTTCAACGGAACCTCCCTTTCACGGGCAGAAGCCGCGGTAGCGCATGTACAGGAACAGGGTCGCGGTCATGAGGGCGTGGCCGTAGTCCTCCGCCCCGACCAGGTCGATGGCCTCCCGCTCGGGCACCAGGAGCACCTCGATTTCCTCATGCTCGTCCAGGGTCTGGGGGCGTTCCAGGACGCAGCCCTCGGCGATGAAGGCGTGGAAGGTGTTGGTCATGAAGGCGGGATTGGGGGACAAAAGGCCCAGGGGCACGACGATCTCCGCCCGGTACCCCGTCTCCTCCAGGAGTTCCCGGGCGACCGCCTGGGCGGGATCCTCGTCCCGGTCCACGATGCCTCCGGGGAACTCCACGGACAGCCGACCGGTTCCGTGCCGGAACTGGCGGATCATGACGAACTTCCGGCCTTCGGGGGTGTCCACCACGGGGATGACCCCCGCCCAGTCCGGGGCGTTCACCAGGAAGAAGGTCCCCCGCTTGCCGTCCGGACAGGCCCGGTCGCTGGAGGATACGTCGAAGATCCGGCAGTCCGCGATCCTGCCGGAACCCAGTTCCTTCCAGTCCGAGGGTTTCGCCATGGAAAAAGGGTAGCGCATCGGTTCGCCTGCCGCAAGCGGAAGGTCCGTTATCAGTCTTCCGTCATGATCCGGAGGATAACCCGATCCGTCTCCCGCATGCCCTCCCGGCCGAGGGTCCCGACGTTCTCGATGGTCCGCTCCACGTCCTCGGAGACCAGCCCCTCCCCGTCCCCGAAGACCCTGCCCTCGAAGGCCATATCCTGGGCCAGGACCGCGGCCTCCACGGCGGAGGCGATTTTAGCCGCGCAGGATGGCTTGGCCCCGTCGCAGACGATCCCCCCCACGTTGCCCAGGGTGTTCGCGATGGTGTCCCGGATTTCCCGATACGCCCCGCCCCGGAGGAAGGCGATGCCCGTCCCGCTCCCGCAGGCGGCGCTGACGGCCCCGCAGTAGGCGGACAGCTTCCCGATCAGGACCTTCTGGCGGATGGCGATCAGGTTGGAAAGGGCCAGGGCGCGGATCAGGCGGTCCCGGGAAACCCCTAGCTCCCGGGCGTATTCTATCACCGGGAGGCTGACGGTCATGCCCTGGTTGCCGCTTCCGGAGTTGATCACCACAGGCAGGGAGCATCCGCTCATGCGGGCGTCGCTTCCCGCCGCGGGGC
>JBGSPT010000463.1:0-2089 GCA_041738475.1 Treponematales bacterium | reverse complement strand
CCGCCACGATCCAGGAGGCGATCCGGAAGCTGTTCGGGCCCGGGGCCGGCTCGAAGTCCGGAGCCGGGGCCGGCGGAGACGCCCGGCCGTCCTCGTCCGTGACAGCGGACGACAAGGGAGGAAACCCATGAGCTTGTCCATCGAGACCCGGAAATCCGGGATCGTCGTTTCCCTGGGCTCGCTCCGAACCGCCCGCTCGGGGGGGGTAGGGGAGTACCCGGACCTGGCGGTCCTGGGCGATCTCTGCGTGCGCTGCGGGCTGTCCTTCGTCCAGCTTTTGCCGGTGAACGACACGGGCTTCCAGAGCTCGCCCTACTCGGCCCTGTCCGCCTTCGCCCTCCACCCCCTGTACCTGCGGCTTGCGGATCTCCCGGAGGCTGCGGATTTCCAGTCCGACATCCGTACCCTGGCCGCCCGCTTCGAGGGGGAGCTCCGCTTTCCCTACCCGGACATCCTGTCCGCCAAGCTTTCCCTCCTGCGCCGGATCTTCGAGGCCTCCGCTCCGGCGATCCGGAAGGACCGCGCCCTGGCCGCCTGGATCGCGGCCAACCCCTGGGTCCGGGACTACGCGGTCTTCCTGGGGCTCAAGGAGGAGAACGGCGGGAAGTCCTGGAAGGACTGGCCCGTGCACCGGGATCCCCCGGCTGGCCAAATCGAGGCCCTCTGGAACGAGCCTGGCCGCCGGGACGGCCGCCTCTTCCACGCCTGGGTCCAGCTGCGCTGCGAGGAGCAGTTTCTCGCGGCTTCCCGGGCCCTGGCGGACCGGGGGGTCGCCCTGAAGGGAGACCTCCCCATCCTGATGAACGACGACTCCGCGGACGTCTGGGCCCATCGCATCTGGTTCCGCACGGACCGGATAGCCGGCGCCCCCCCGGACATGTTCTCCGAGCTGGGCCAGAACTGGGGCTTCCCCATCTACGACTGGGAGGCCCTGGCCCGGGAGGGCTATTCCTTCTGGAAGGGACGGCTCCTGCAGGCGGCCAAGTTCTACGGCGCCTACCGGATCGACCACGTCCTGGGCTTCTTCCGGATATGGGCCCTCCCGGAGCGGGAGGAGTCCGGCTATTCGGGATCCTTCGAGCCCGGAGCCTCCCTCTCTCGGGCGGAGCTTGGGGCCGCGGGCTTTTCCGACGACCGGATCCGCTGGATCTCGGAGCCCCACGTCCGGGAAACCGGCCTTGACGAGGCCTCCGGCCGGGATGCGGCTGGGAAAGGCGTGTCGGGCGCGGACGCCGCCGGGGCCCTCCTGGATCGCATCGGCACGGAACCCCTCTTCCTGTTCAAACGGACCGTCCGGGGGGAGAAGGACATTCTGGCCGCGGACCTTCCGGAGGCGCTTCGGGGCTTCCTCCTGTCGGCCTGGAGGGACCGGGTCCTGATACCCCTCGGCCCGGACGCGTTCGCACCCGCCTGGAGACACTCCTCAGCCTCCGCCTGGACCAGTCTTTCGGACGCCGAGAGATCGGCCCTGGAGGGGCTCATCCGGTCCAAGGCCGCCCAGTCCGAGCGGGTCTGGGAGGAGCACGGCCGCCGCCTGCTTTCGGTCCTCAAATCCGCGGCGGACATGCTGCCCTGCGCGGAGGACCTGGGTGCCGTGCCCCCCTGCGTGCCGAAGGTGCTTGCGGACCTGGAAATCCTGGGCCTCCGGATCCCCCGGTGGACCCGCCGCTGGGACGAGTCCGGCCAGCCCTACGTCGACCCCTCGGATTATCCGAGGCTGACGGTCTGCGCTCCCTCGGTGCACGACACCTCCACCCTGCGGGACTGGTGGGAACATGAGGCGGGCCCCGCGGACCGGGCGGCCGCCTACGGTGCGGCCCCGCCGGAATCCTGGTCCCCCGAGGTCGGAGCCGAGGTACTGGCGCGGTTCGCCGCGGGGGCCTCGGTCCTCCTGGTGGTCCAGCTCCAGGATCTCCTGGACCTGTCCCGGGCCTACGCCTCCGAAGACTCCCGGGCGGACCGGGTCAACGTGCCCGGCACCATCGCGGAAACGAACTGGACCTGGCGCATGCCGGTCACTCTGGAGGATCTTGCCGCCGACCGGGAGTGGATCGGGAAGGCGGGGCGGGCCGTCGCCCGGGATTCGGCC
>JBGSPT010000209.1:0-4467 GCA_041738475.1 Treponematales bacterium | reverse complement strand
GGGTGTCCGCGTCGCCCCCCAGGGAGACGGCATTCCGCACCGCGTCCTCCCAGCCGTCGGAATCCAGGAAGGCGATGAGGGCTTCCGGGACCGAGGCCTGGCAGCTCACCTCGAAGGGGTAGCCCGGCCGGATCGAGTCCACGGTCCGGCCCAGGTCGTAGCCGAAGCGGCGGGAGAGCTCCGAGCGGATCTCCTCCTTCGAGGATCCCGTCCGGGCCCGGAGGACCGCCAAGGCGACGGCCTGGGCTCCTTTGATGCCCTCCGGGTGGCCGTGGGTCGGGGCGGCCGAGAGTTCCGCCTGGGTCAGGACGGTTTCCGCGTCCCCGAAGGCCCAGCCCACGGCGGAGGCCCGCATGGCCGAGCCGTTCCCGAAGCTTTCGTAGGGCTTGCCTGCGGGATCGTTCACCCAGGCCCGGAAGGAGCCCCCGTAGCCCGCGTCGGGGTAGCGGCGGCCGAAGGCCCGGAGTTCCCGCTCGTAGTCCCCGAAGTCCGGCAACCGGCCCTCGGCGTCGGCGTCCAGGATCGCCTTGGCCACCGCCAGGGAGAGGACGGAGTCGTCCGTGGGCCGGTCCAGCTCGTGGAAGAGCCGGAAGTTCTTGTCCTTGATCGACCAGGCCTCGTACAGCGAGCCCAGGACGTCCCCCGAAATCGCGCCCAGCATGACGCCTCCTACACCAGGAACCGGCTGCCTTCCTCCCGGAACGCCTCGTAGCGGTCCCGGCGGAAGGTATAGAGCTGTGCGGCCCGGTGGGCCACGTCCACCTCGTACTCCTCGAGCTCCTCCAAAAGGCCGTAGGACAGGACTTTCTTGCGGAAGTTGCGCTTGTCCAGGGGCCGGCCCAGGACGGTCTCGTAGAAGCGCTGGAGCTGGGTCAGGGTGAACTTCCGGGGCAGGAACTCGAAGGCCAGGGGTTCCCGGCGCAGGGTTTCCCGCACGCGGGCCAGGGCCGCGTCCAGGATGACCGGGTGGTCGAAGGCCAGGGCGGGGAGGTCCTCCACGGGGAACCAGGCGGCGTTCCGGGCGTCCGTGGAGGCCTTCACCTCGTGCTCGTAGAGGTTGACCACCGCCCACCAGGCCACGGTGACCACCCTCTCCCGGGGATCCCGGCCCGGGGTCCCGAAGGCCCCGAGCTGTTCGATGTAGAGCTTCTTGACCCCCGTCTCCTCCTCCAGTTCCCGTCGGGCCGCGGCCTGGAGGTCCTCGTCCATCCGGATGAAGCCCCCGGGGAGGGCCCACTTTCCCGCGAAGGGGTCCAGGTCCCTCTGGATCAGGAGGACCTTGAGCTCCCCCTCGTCCAGGCCGAAGACGACGCAGTCAACCGTGACAGCCGGGTGGGGGTACGGATACGAGTATCGATTCGTTTCGCCGCTCATCTGCGATCCTCCTGATGTCCGGGTGGGACGGCCGCGGATCATCTAATAGTGTATATACTACACTATGTCGGTGTCGTCAAGGCGGAATCGGGAAATTCGCTTGCTGCCGGGAAGGGACAGGCGCGGAGACGGGTTCCGAATCCTAACGTCTTGAACTTTTCTGGATATGGTAGTAAGATGTCCATATGCGCACGACAATTGATATTTCGGACATATTGATGCGTGAACTCCAAGACCGGGCAGTCCGAGACTCGACGACCCTCAAGGACGAGGTGAACCGTGCTTTGGCGAAGGGCCTGGGGCGCGACTCGGTCGGCCGATCCCCGTGGAAGCCCGTTTCCTACCGGATGGGGACTCCCTCCGCGGACCTGGACAAGGCCTGGGAGGTCGCGGACAACCTGGAAGCCGAGGCGGCGATCGCCAAGCGGGAACTGCGAAAGTGATCATTCCGGACCTGAACGTCCTGCTGTACGCCGTCGACGCGGACTCGGCTCGCCACGAACGGACGGAGGCGTGGCTGAAGGAGGCCGTGAACGGGGGAACGGAGGAGATCGGACTTCCCTGGGCGGTGATCCTCGGGTTCCTCCGGCTCACGACCTCTAGCCGTGTCTTCCCGCGGCCTTTATCCATTGAACAGGCCCTGGAGTGGATCCGGGACCTGGCGGCCCGGCCGTCGGTCCGCATCCTGGATCCCGGGAAGGCTCATCTCGGGATACTGGGGCACCTCCTGCTCGCATCGGGCACCGGAGGCAACCTCACGACGGACGCCCACCTGGCCGCCCTGTGTCTGGAACAGGACGCGGTAATCGTCACGGGAGATCGGGATTTCCAACGGTTTCCGGGCCTCCGGGTCGAACTCCTCTACTGAGGGCTCTGCGCCGCCAGGCACTCTTCCAGGGTGATCCGGTGGAGGTACACCACTTTGGAGGGGGGATCCTGGTAGCCGCCCGCCAGGTTCCAGGCCACGGGCACGCCCGCTCTCGTACGATTCTGGCATACATGCCCTGGCAACACTATACTGGGAGGAAGCACAAGCAATCCCGCGCGGACTTCCCATCCGAAAACTTAAGAATACCCGTACAGGTTCGAAATGGCTCCCGGGTGCCGAACGAGCCATGAAGGAGATGCGCCGATGAAACGGATTTCCGCCTTCGCCGTCCTCGCGGCCGGAGCCTTCGCCCTGTCCCTCGTCCTGCCGCTCGGATGCGTGTCGACCCCCGAAGCCTCGAGGCCGAAGTCCGGGGATCCGTCCGGGCGCCCCGTCGGCGAGAGGGCCAATACGAGGATAGCCGAGAGCATCAACTCCCTGCTGCGGCAGGGCGGCGAGATCAAGATTCTGCTGCTGATGTCCCCGGAAAACGTGACCTATGTCCCTGCGGGCGACCAGGCTCCCCCGGGTCCGGAATGGTTCGAGTCCGTGGCTCGCCAGGTGGAGGCGGGCTACATGGAGAAGCTCTTCCGGTCGCATCCGCAGGTTACGATCGTGGATCGGAGCGCCCTGGAAAAGGCGCTGCAGGAGTTGGAGCTGCAATCCTCCGGCCTGGTCGGAATGGATACCATGACCCGGGTCGGCGGCTTCGTCGGAGCTAATTACATCGTGTCGCTCTCCTTCGCGAGGCACATCACGAAGCGGGGATACCAGGATACCTACATCCGGAAGCTGATCGAGCTGGCCACCTCCCGCGTCCTGGCCTCGGACCAGGTGAAGCACGAGTACCGGCGCGATGAGAAGGGCCAAGCCGTCCTGGTTCTGCAGACCTTAAACGGCCGACCCTTCGTGACGGACTCCGAGGGCAACTCCTACTATAAATAGGACCGGTCCTGTCTTCGGCAATGCCGCCCCGGGAAACCGCGCCGCGTCGGGCGCAGGCTCTTCCCTCCCTTGACGGGTGCGCTATACTCTCTGACATGAAAGCAATCAACCGGCTTATTGCCGCCCTCCTCCTCGCCCTGTCCCTCTGCGCCCCCGTCCTGGCGCAGCCCTCCGACGCCCCCTTCACGGACCGGGAGCTGGCCAAACTCATCGCCGACTGGCCCTCGGTGGTCCAGTGGCTGGAGGCCAAGGGCCGGCAGATCGACGCAGCCGAGGCGTCCGGCCAGGCCTTGGCGGCCGCCTTCATGGGCGCCAACGTGGAAGCCTTCCTGAAGGGCAAGGGCTGGACCCTGGCGCGGTTCAGCTACGTGGCGGGCACGGCCTTCATGCTGGCCGCCTACGTGACCTTCGAGCGGCAGAACCCGGACATGATCAAGCAGATGGACGAAGCTATAGCCCAGGTCCGGGCGAATCCGTCCCTGTCCCCGGCGGACAAGGCCCAGGCTGTCCAGGGCTTGGAGGAGGCCAAGAAGAGCCTCCTGGCCCTGCCCGCGGAGGCCAAGGTGAACGAGGCCGAGTTAAAGCTGGTCCGCGCCCGGTACGACGCCCTGTACAAGATGATGGAGGAGTCGAACTGAGGCCGGACCCCCGGCGCTGGAGGTTCCATGAAAGACCTGGTCCATGACACGATCGAGCTGGAGTTCCGGTTCGATGCGAAGCCGGAGAAGGTGTTCGAAGCCCTGACCCGGGGGATCGGCTCTTGGTGGTCCCACGCCTTCCGGGAAGGCTCCACGGTGAGCCTGGATCCGCGCCCGGGCGGGGCTTTCGGGGAAGCCTGGCCCGGCGGGGGCGCCGTCTACGCCGTGGTCCGGCACCTGGACCTCCCGAAAACACTGGTCCTGGACGGGCCCATGGGCATGGACGGGGCGGTGGCGGCCTCCATGGAGTACACCCTCCAGCCCGACGGTGCCGGCACCCGGCTCCGCCTGGTCCACGACATCTTGGGCCGGATCGATCCTGCCATGGTGGCCGACTACCGCTCGGGTTGGGAAGCCGTTCTCGGGATCAGCCTTCGGGACTACCTGGCTGGGAAATAGGGGGAAGGCTTCCGCGCTTGTCGTCCACCGTCGGGCGCGGTATGTTCCGGTCATGCCGACCGGAGGAGCTTCCATGCACACCGCCTCGTCCGACCCCCGCCGCCCCGGGCCTTCCTCGACCCGCCTCCTCGACCCGTCCCCCGTCCAGGTCTTCGGCGAGCTGGAACTGGCCGACCGGATCGG
>JBGSPT010000435.1:0-7187 GCA_041738475.1 Treponematales bacterium | reverse complement strand
CCTCGCTGCGGTAGACGGGCGGACCGCGGTCCTGGCCCTGAACCGGACGGGACTGGCCCTGCTTCGGATCGACCCGGAGCGCCGTCGCTACCGTATCGAGGCCCTGGGCTCCGGGGATGAGTTCCCGGGCAGGAGCGTGGGCGGCCTCTTCCTCCGGGACGGGATCCTGTATTGCCTCCTCTATCGGGATCCCCTGTTCGAGACCGAAGCTCCCCGGGATCCTCCCTCCGTGCTTGTCGCGGTCGATCCGGAAAACCCGGCTTCCGGGCCGAGGCCCTTCGATCTCGGCCTCGGCGGCGAAGGCGCGGGGCTCTTCGCCCTCTTCCCCCAGCCCGACGGCTCCTGGGCCCTGCAGCTCCGCCGGCCCTTGGAGGACGGTTTCGAGAGCTCCTTCCGGAGCTACGATCCGGCATCCGGGACCGCCAGGACTCTTTCCCGAGGGGAATTCGAGGATCTGCTTGCCTCCCGCCTCCTCTCCTCCGCACCGGACGCCCTCCGCAGGGCCGCTCTGGCCCTGGCTCCGGAAGGGGTTCCCGTCGTGGTATCCGCATCCCTCGCGGACGGAAGCCGGGGGGCCTTCTTCTTCGGGGACGGTCCGACGGAGGATACCGTGGAGCTCCGGGGAGCGGACACCGCATACGGGGCGGCCCTGGTGGCATGGAACGCCGTAGCCGCGACGGCCCGGGAGGGCGCGGAGACTTCCCTGCACCTGCCCGTTCCCATGCCGGGAGCCGTGTACCGCGACGCGCTCCCCCTGGAGGGGGCCGTCCTGGCGGTCTGGGAGGTGGGGGTCTTCCCGAATATCGAGGAGTCCGGGGTGGTCTTGCTTCCGGTGCCGTGAGTGGTATAGTTCCTGATGGAGGGCCCATGAAACGCACGTTCCTGGCGGCGGCTATGCTCCTGGTTTCCGTTTCCGGATTCGCCCTGGATCCCGAGTACCTGAATCCCCGGATCGGGGTCATCCTCATCAACAACGAGGTGACCGGAGAGGTCGGAGCCCCGGACGCCCTGGTGAACACCCTCGGCGCCTCCCTAAGCTTCCCGTTCAAGAAGAATCCCCGCTTTTCCTTCGACCCCGGCCTGGATATCTACTGGACCCGGTACGAGTGGGGGGCCGATGACAGGGCCCATCCGACGGAGCTGGAGACCGCGGACGCGGGCTTCGTAGTGGGGGCCATCTTGGACGCCCCTGTGCTCTGGCGCTGGGAGATCGCCGACCGCTTCGAGGCCCATCTCGGGGGCGGAGGCTCCCTGGTCATCCGGGCCGTCTTCCGGACCGCGGACTCCGGCTCCGTCGAGGACGTGCGGTCGATCGGAGCCTGGTTCTATCGGGGCCTGCGGTGGTTCTATCCAAACGCCCAGGTCCGGCTTTCCTATCGCCTGCAGGAAAGGTTCACCTTCGAGTTCGTCCTCCGGGGTTTCCTGCCTCTTTTCAACGCCCTGGACCCGGACGCGCCCACGTTTTTCGACCACGCCATGCTTAACGCGGCCATGGGCATGCGGATCAAGCTGAGGTAGGGCCGGCCGCTAACCGGCTCCGCCGAGTCTCTTGAGAAAACCGTCTTTTGCGATGAAGTTGCCGACCCCCGCCAGGCGGCCGTCCCGATAATACCGGATATAGGGGATTTCCCGGTTTCCCAGGACCTCCTCCTTGAATGCCAGGAATTCCTCGTAGAAGGGCTCCCTGTCGTATTCCAGGAAGAAGATCTTCCGCTCCGGGGATTCGGGGATGCCCTCCAGGTAGGAGCGCATCCATGCCCATTGGGGGCACCAGGACTGGGTCAGGACGACGGCCACCGAGCCGGCGGATCCGATCACGTCGGCCGCGAATTCTCCCCGGGACATGGCCGTCCTGCTCTGTGTTTCCGTGAGGCGGATCATCATGACCGGAGCTTACACGCGGGGAATCCTGCGTTCAAGATACCGCGGCCTCACCGGAGAGAGCCCGTTCCACGGTGTGCCGCAACAGACCCGGGGCCAGGGGCTTGAGGAGATAGGCGTAGGGCTTGGTCCGGGCCGCCCGGTCCTGGGAGCCGCGCCCGGGGTAGGCGGTAACGTAGATGACCGGGGCGTCCGAGATGACCCGCATCCGCTCCGCCGCGTCCACCCCGTCGGTGAAGCTGGCCAGCCGGATGTCCATGATCACGAGGCTGGGCTTCCACCGAAGGACGGCGGGAAGGACCGCGTCTCCGGAGGCGACGATCTCCGGCACGTCGTAGCCCGCCTCTTCAAGGGTCTCCTGCATCTCCATGGCTGCCAAGGGCTCGTCTTCCACGATGAGAATTCGGGGTTCGTCCATGCATTCCTCTGAGAGTAAAAGGTTAACATTCCCAAATTCTGTTTTCGTTTCGACGGTCCGGGACGGTTCCTCGGCCGCATACATAGTAAGGCCGGGAACCGGCATAGGTTACACTCTCTCGGCGTTCCAATCAAGGGTTTTCCCCGCGGCGGCCGGAACGGCTCCGTCCAGCTCCTCCGGAACCCTCCAGGGTTCACGGATCAGCCGTATCCTGCCCCGGTTGGGCGGAAGGCCGTAGAACGCCGCTCCCCGGCGGGATACGAAGTCTTCCAGGCGGTCCAGACCTTCCTCCTCCTCGAAGACCGCGGCCAGGAGGGGAAGGGCTGTCGGGGCGGAGTAGACCCCCGCGGGAATCCTTCCGGACTCCTTGTTCCCCCGGGGATGCGGGGCGGAGTCGCTGCCGAAGAAGATCCGGCCGCAGGCGAGCACGGCCTTCCGCAGGGCTTCCCGGTGGGGGGCGCCCTGCAGGACGGGCTTGCAGAAGAGGTGGGGATCGAAGGCCCCCCCCGCGAGGTCGTCGAAGGTAAAGGACAGGTGGTGGGCTGTCACGGTCCCGCCCAGCCGATCGGGCCCGGAGACCACGAACTCCGCCGCTTCCCGGGTGGACAGGTGTTCCAGGACGATTCGGAGCCGCGGATAGGTCCGCAGGAGGTCCCGGAGGGCGGGGAGAAAGGCCCGCTCCCGATCCGGGACCGGAGCCTCGGGATTCTCGCCGTGGATCGACAGGGTCAGACCCTCCTCCTCCATGGCAGACAGGGCTTCCCGGATCTCCCCGGGTTCCCGGATGCCGTCGCCCGAATGGGTGGTAACTCCCGCGGGGTAGTATTTCCCGACCCGGGCGCCCGCCCCGGCCAGGGCCCGGACGGTTTCGGCGGCCATGCCGGGAAGGAGCTTGAAGCTGAGGACCAGGTCCAGGGCGGGGGCGGCTGCCCGAACGGCCGCGGCGTAGGCAGCCAGGGATCCGGGATCCGCCAGGGGGGGGAGGGTGTTGGGCATGGGCAGGGCCCGGTCGAAAACGGCCGCCGTCCTTCGGGCGTACCGTCCCAGGTCGGTTCCGGAACGGAGGTGCACGTGGAAGTCGTCGGGCGCCCGGATGACGAGTTCACGCATCGAAATAGAACCCCGCCAGGGACACGTCGTCCTCGAACTGCGTCCGGCCGCAGGCGGCTTTCACGGCCTCGACGACCCCTTCCACCCCGAGTGACCCCGCACCGCGGGTCGACTCTGTGAGGATGTCCAGGAACCTGTCCAAGCCCAGGATTCCTTCGTCGGAACGGCGGACTTCGTAGAGCCCGTCGCTGAACAGGTAGAGGACGGAGTTCCGGGGAATCTCGGTTTCCGCGCATTCGTAGGACGCTTCTACGTCCACGCCCACCGCGGGCCCCTCGGTGTGCAGCCTCCGGATAGGGCCTTCGGAGGGGATCAGGGCGGCGGGCGGTGCGCCGGCGCTGGCATATCTCAGGCGGCGGGAATCCGGATCCCAGAGCCCGAACCAGGCGGAGAAGTAGAGGCAGTTCTGGTCCTCGCTGCGGTAGGCGGCGTTGAGGTCCGACAGGATGCGCACGGGATCCCAGAGCTCCGGCTCCGACCGGGACTGGGAATGGATCCGGTTCAGGATGCTCACGGACAGGAGGGCCGCCTCGATTCCGTGGCCGCTCACGTCCAGGAGGTACAGGGCGATCCTGCCGTCGTCGAGCCTCGTGTAGCCGAAGGCGTCCCCTCCCAGGTCCCGGGAGGGCAGGAAGATCCAGTCGGTGCGCAGTTCCCGCCAGCGGACCCTGCGGGGCAAAAGCCCGCGCACGTAGTCCGCGGCCCGCCGTAGCTCCGCGGCCAGGCGCCTCTGGGCAGCGGCCACCGCCTGCAGGGAAAGCCTCTCCCGGGCCCGCAGGCGGTTCCGTTCCAGACAGGACTCGATCCGGGCCCTAAGGACCACGGGATCGAATTCCCGGGGCAGGTAGTCCTCCGCCCCCAGCCGAAGGCAGCGGGCCACGCTTCCGGATTCCTCCAGGGCGGAGATTACGATGACATGGATGTCCCGGAAATTCGGGATGGATTTGACGCGTTCCAGGAATTGATAGCCGTTCATCCCCGGCATCATGACGTCCAACAGGACCAGGTCGTAGGAACCCTGGTCCAGGGCCTCGAGGGCCGCGGCCCCGTCGGATGCCTGGTAGACGGTATGCCCCTGGCGTTCGAGGTGCCGGGTCAGGATCTCGCGGTTGAAGCCGTCGTCGTCCACCACCAGGATGCTCCCGGTTAACCGGGAAAGACCCGCGGATTCCTCGATTCCCGCCAGGGTCTCCTCGGAAAGGCCTTCGATACCGTAGGAGTGGGCGAGGGCTCCCTCGAAGAGCTCCGCCGTGCCGTTGGCCGCTTCCAGGATCTTCTGGAGGTCCGGGAGGTAGGCCGAGAGATCCGCGGACTGGCAGGCCAGCTTGGCGGCCTGGATCTGGGCTATGGCGTCATAGAGAAGGCCGTAGATCCTTCGCTTGAGGGAATCCCGGTCCTCCTCGACAGGAGAGCCCTCCCGGGGATCGGCGAAGAACTGGAGCAGGGGTTCCCGGAGGGACAGGGCCTTTTCCCGCAGATCGACGAAGGCGGCCTGGAGGCCGGATTCCCTGCGGCCCGCCGCGTCCTCCAGGAGGATGTCCGCGTATCCCACGATATGGTTCAGGAGCGTGCGGATCTCGTGGCGCACCCTGGTTCGGGAATCCGGAGCCATCATGCCCTAGGTCCGTTCGGCGTGCTCTTCGGCGTATTTACGAAACTCTTCCTCGGTCATCCTGTCGGCGTACAGGGGATACAGGGCTTCGATAAGTTCTTCAAGGGTGGGAAATTTCGCTCCGTCCAGCTTGAATGCCATTCTTTCGCCTTTCCGGTGCGTCCGAAACGGTTCCGATCCGTCTGTGGGGTGCCTCCAACTATAGCCGATGGGAGGGGGGGGATCAATCGGTGGACGGTGGACAGTGGACGGGGAAGAGGGAAGGCGCCTGTTGCCTAATCACCCTTCGGGCCGCTAGAGTAGCCCCATGTACAAGTACCGTATCGAGGGGGGAATCCCCATCAAAGGAAGGATCCGGGCCAGCGGGAACAAGAACGCCGCCCTGCCCTGCATAGCCGCCGCCCTGCTGGCGGAGGAGCCCGTCACCCTGCGCAATATCCCGGAGATCGAGGATGCCCAGGTGATGCTCGAGACCGCGGCCCGCCTGGGCGCGAAGGTGGAGCGGAGGGGCCCCGGGGAATGGAGGATCGACGCCTCCGGCGCCTTGGGCTGCGAGATACCGGAGGAGCAGTCCCGCAAGATCCGGGCCTCCATCCTCTTCGCGGGACCCCTGCTGGCCCGTACGGGCCGCTGCGTCCTCCCTCCCCCGGGGGGCGACGTGATCGGCCGGCGCCGCCTGGATACCCACCTCCTGGCCCTGGAGGAGCTGGGCGCCCGGATCGAGGTGGACGGCAAGTTCGTATTCACCGCCAACAAGCTGGTCGGAGCGGACGTCTTCCTGGACGAGGCCTCCGTGACCGCCACGGAGAACGCGGTCATGGCCGCGGTCCGGGCGGAGGGGCGGACGGTCCTCCGTAACGTGGCCAGCGAGCCCCACGTCCAGGATCTCTGCCGCATGCTCGCGGGCATGGGGGCTTCCATCTCCGGCATCGGCTCCAACATCCTGGAAATCCGGGGAGTTCCCGCCCTCGGGGGGACGGATTTCGCGATCGGCCCCGATTTCATGGAGATAGGTTCCTTCATCGGCCTGGCCGCGGTAACCCACGGGGAGCTGGACATCGAAGGGGTGCGGACAGACGAGCTCCGGATGATCAAACTGGGCTTCGCCAAGCTGGGGATACGGTGGACCGTGGAGGGGGACCTCCTGCAGGTCCCCGCGGGCCAGGCCCTCAAGGTGGTCCCGGACCTGGGCGGCCAGATCCCCAAGATCGACGACGCCCCGTGGCCGGGCTTTCCTCCGGACCTGACCAGCATCATGACCGTGGTGGCCACCCAGGTGGAGGGTACCAGCCTGATCCACGAGAAGATGTTCGAGTCCCGGATGTTCTTCGTGGACAAGCTCATCGGCATGGGAGCCCGGATCATCCTCTGCGACCCCCATCGGGCGGTGGTGTCCGGACCTTCCCGGCTCTCGGGCTCCGAGCTCGTGTCCCCGGACGTGCGCGCGGGCATGGCCATGGTCATCGCGGCCCTCTGCGCCGAGGGGACCAGCATGATCAAGAACGTGTACCAGATCGAACGCGGCTACGAGCGCATCACCGATCGCCTGAGGTCCCTGGGCGCCCGTATCGAGCGCATCGAGGACTGC
Source organism: Treponematales bacterium (assembly GCA_041738475.1). Lineage (GTDB taxonomy): Bacteria > Spirochaetota > Spirochaetia > Treponematales > UBA12059 > JAAYUR01. The sequence continues at coordinate 578 of JBGSPT010000435.1, read as the reverse complement.
TAAGCCCGGGCCGTCAGGCCCGGGACTGCTAAGCCCGGGCCCGTCGTAAGCCCTGAAGAGTCCTAGCCCCGGCGGAGGGCTTCATAGGCTTCCCGGGCCTCCCGGAACAACTGTCCGTCCCCGCAGGGGCCGTCGGGGTGGTATTTCCGGGAAAGCCGTTTCCAGGCGCGGCGCACCTCGTCCTTCGACGCTCCCGGGGACAGGCCGAGGATGTCCCAGGGATCCCGGAACTCCGGAAAGTGCCGGGCACGGGCGCTCCTAACCTCCTCGTCCGGTACGCCCAGAGCCGCCAGGCGCGATGAGGTGTCCAGGTCCTCCCCGGATCCGAAACCGCCTCCGCTCATTCTGCGCAGGGCGAAGAAAGCCTCCGCGGCCAGGGAACGCAGGGAGGACTCCGCCCGGCCGTCGAAGGCCGCGGTGAGGACCGCTATGTACCGGTCCAGGTCCTCCTCTGGCCGGACGGCTCCGGCCGCCCGGGCGGTCCAGGCCGCGAGCCGCGGATCCATTTTAAACCCTCCCAGGGCCTGCCCCGCGGCCTCGGGAGGGACTCCGAGACGCCGGGCTTCCGCTGCAGCCAA
>JBGSPT010000412.1:0-10185 GCA_041738475.1 Treponematales bacterium | reverse complement strand
GGCCTCGGGCTCCGACGCCCTGGTGATCGCCGCGGACCTCCTGGGCTTCCGGGACGGGGCCGAGGCGCTCACCCCCACGTTCACCTTCTTCGCCTCCACCTCCTGCGTGTCCCGCCTGGGCGGAAAGCCCGTCCTGGTGGACCTGGATCCGGAGACCCTGAACATGGACCTCCGGGACGCCGAGCGGCGCATGACCAAGAACACGAAGGGCATCATCCCGGTGCACCTCTTCCTCCAGCCCACGCCCATGCAGGCGGTGATGGACCTGGCGAATAAGAACAATCTGCGGGTCCTGGAGGACGCCGCGGAGGCCTGGGGCATGGAAAGCCTCGTGGACGGCCGCTGGCGCAAGGCGGGCACGATCGGCGAGATCGGCATCTACTCCTTCTTCCCCACCAAGACCCTGGGCGCCTACGGGGACGCGGGACTCATGGTCACAGACGATGAAGAACTGTACAAGAAGATCAAGAGCTATCGGGTCCACGGGAGTTCCGTGAAGTACCACCACGACTACGTGGGCTACAACTCCCGGCTGGACACCCTGCAGGCGGCGATCCTCCGGGTGAAGTTGCGGACCACCGATGCGGCCGTCGCGGCCCGGGCCCGGCACGGGGGGCACTATACGGAACGTCTTTCCCGGGTTCCCGGGATCCGGCTTCCCAAAATCCTTCCCGGCGGGAAACCCGTCTACTACGTGTTCAACGTCTTCGCGCCCCGGCGGGACGAGCTCGCGGCATTCCTCAAGGAGAAGGGGATCGGCACCTCGATCTACTATCCCATCCCTCTGCACCTGCAGAAGTGCTTCCGGGACCTCGGGTACAAGGAGGGCGACTTCCCGAACGCCGAGCGCGCCTGCGGGGAGGTCCTGGCCCTGCCCATCTTCCCGGAGCTCACGGACGACGAGGTGGATTACGTCTGCGACAATATCAAGGCGTTTTATCGCTAATCCGGACAGGATGAACAGGATGGAAAACGGATGGACAGGATTGGGCACGATAGCTCCTCTTCATGATTCCATCCTGTACATCCTTTCTTTATCTTATACATCCTGTCCGATTCTTCGGGAGAACAACAATTGATCATCTTGGAACGGATAGATGACCATCGTCCATTCCAGGTATATTTGTGTAATAGGATAGGAGGTGAGCCGTGAAGATATCCGTGGTCATCGAAAAGGACGAGGATGGGTATTACGCTTTCGCCCCGGAGCTTCCCGGATGTCAGTCTGAAGGCCGCACCTTCGAAGAAGCGGAATCGAACATCAAGGAAGCGGTAGAATTATACTTGGAGACGATGGCACCGGAAGATCGGGAAGCGATAAAGAAAACCAGTATATACACGACCTCTTACGATTTCTCGTATGCCTAGGCAACCGCGTCTGACCGCGATCGAAGCGGAGCGGCTTCTGCTGGAAGCGGGGTTCGAATTCATGCGTTCTAAAGGGAGCCACCGGATCTATGGAAAAGACGGAAGACGTTTCGTTCTTCCGTTTCATTCCGGAGACATTCTCCATCCAAAAATCGTCCGGGATCTATATAAGCTGTTGGAAGAATGAAGCGAGGGAATGACTGTCAGGAATTCTTGCGGGCAGGCTAGTACCTTGCCCATCTTCCCGGAACTCACGGACGACGAGGTGGATTACGTCTGCGACCAGGTGGAGGCGTTTTATCGCTGATTTGGACAGGATGAACAGGATGGAAAACGGATGGACAGGATGGAGCAATAAAGGTTCTAAATCATAATTTTATCCTGTTCATCTTTTCTTCATCCTGTACATCCTGTCCGTTTTTTCGGGAGAACTCATGAGCGACTATTTTGTACATGAATCGTCCTACGTCGACGAGGGTGCGGTGATCGGGGAAGGCACCAAGGTCTGGCATTTCACCCACGTCATGCCCGGCGCCCGGATCGGGAAGAAGTGCGTCCTTGGCCAGAACGTCAACGTGGGGAGCAGGGCCGTCCTGGGGGACCGGGTCAAGGTGCAGAACAACGTTTCCCTCTACGACGACGTGGTCCTGGAGGACGACGTCTTCTGCGGTCCCTCCTGCGTGTTCACGAACGTCATCAACCCCCGGTCCTTCGTGGAGCGGAAGCACGAGTACCTGCGCACCCATGTAAGGCGGGGCGCCTCCGTCGGGGCCAACGCCACCATCGTGTGCGGCGTGACCCTGGGGGAGTACTGCTTCGTGGGGGCCGGCAGCGTGGTGACCCGGGACGTGCCCGCCTACGCCCTGGCGCACGGCAACCCGGCACGGGTCCGGGGCTGGGTCTGCGAGTGCGGGGTGAAGCTGGGGGAGGACCTGTCCTGCCCGGAGTGCGGGAAGAAATATCGAAAAGCCGGCGAAGGATTGGAATCGTATAAATAATCAGACAGGATGAACGGGATTTGGAAAGGATAAACAGGATGTCAAATGGGATCATGAATTCTTGGTGTATCCTGTTCATCCTTCTTCAATCTTGTACATCCTGTCCTGTTTTCTCAAGGAGCATCGATGAGCAAACTTGATTCGATCCTGAAGAAAATCTCCGACAAGACCGTCGTGGTCGGGGTGATCGGCCTGGGGTACGTGGGCCTGCCCCTGGCGGTCGCCTTCGCCCGCAAGGGTGTGACGGTCCTGGGCTTCGAAAAAAGCGCCAAGAAGGCGGAATCCGTCAACGCGGGGAAGAACTACATCGGCGACATCAAGGACGAGGAGCTGGTCGAGGTCGTGAAGAACAGGAAGCTCTCGGCGACCACGGACTTCTCCCGGATCCGGGACTGCGACGCCGCCATCATCTGTGTGCCTACGCCCCTGGACAAGTTCAAGAAGCCCGACATGAGTTTCATCGAGGCCTCCTGTGTCGACATCGGACGGAACATGAGGGCCGGCACCTTCGTATCCCTGGAGAGCACGACGTACCCCACCACCACCGAGGACTTCATGAAACCCATCCTGGAGAGGGAATCCGGGATGAAGGAAGGATCGGACTTCTGGCTCTGCTTCAGCCCCGAGCGGGTGGACCCGGGCAACAAGGACTACAAGACGGACAACACCCCAAAGGTGGTGGGCGCCCTGGGCGAGCAGGCGAAGGAGATCGCCCTGGCCCTGTACGGGATCGCGATCCAACACCTGCACGCCGTGAGTTCCCCGCGGGCCGCGGAGATGGTCAAGATCCTGGAGAATACCTACCGACTGGTGAACATATCCCTGGTCAACGAGCTGGCCCTGCTTGCGGGCAAGATGGACATCAACATCTGGGAGGTCATCGAGGCGGCGAAGACGAAGCCCTACGGGTTCCAGGCCTTCTACCCCGGTCCCGGGATCGGCGGGCACTGCATCCCCCTGGACCCCTTCTACCTTGAGTACATCGCCAAGGGCTTCAACTTCGACCTGACCATGATCAACACCGCGGGGAACATCAACAACCTGATGCCCTACCGGATGATGAACAAGATCGCCTTCGCCCTGAACCGGCAGAGGAAGGCCCTGAACGGGTCCACGATCCTCTTCCTGGGGGTGGCCTACAAGCCGGACATCGACGACGCGCGGGAGAGCCCGGCGCTCCTGGTGATGGAGGCGGTGGCAAAAAAGGGCGCCAAGGTCCTCTACCACGACCCCTACATCCCGGAGGTGACGGACGACCACGGGAAAACCTGGAAGGGCGTTGAGCTCACGGACGAGGTCCTGTCCTCCGCGGACTGCGTGGTGTTCACCACGAACCACGCCTGCCTCGACGTGGAGCGCATCGTGGAGAAGGCCCAACTGGTAGTGGACACCCGGAACGCGGTCAAGCGGGTGCACATCGAGGACGGGAAGGTGTTCAAGCTTTAGATTATTTAACCCGGAGTTATTGGTTCGAATGCATCACATTTTCTAATTTGGAAGTGATTGTTCGCAGAGCTATAATCAATTCGGGAATTGTGCTTTGTTGCGGAACTTTTCTTCGCATATTGAATGTGCAACGTAGCGAATGAATCTCTTTACGTGAGGTAGTCCATGAAAGGCATCGTCCTGGCCGGCGGAGCCGGCACCCGGCTCCATCCCGTGACGCTGGCCATTTCAAAGCAGCTCCTCCCCGTGTACGACAAGCCGATGGTGTACTACCCCCTTTCTGTCCTCATGCTGGCGGGAATCCGGGAGGTCCTGATCATTTCGACCCCCCACGACCTCCCCCTGTTCCGTCGCCTCCTAGGGGACGGCGCACAGTGGGGGATGCGCCTCGAGTACGCCGAACAGGCGGAGCCGAAGGGCATAGCCCAGGCCATCACCATCGCCGAGCCCTTCGCGGCCGGGGACGCCGTGGCCCTGGTTCTCGGGGACAACCTCTTCTTCGGCCAGGGCTTCACGCCCATCCTGCGGGAGGCCGCCCGGCGGACCGAAGGGGCCACGGTCTTCGCCTACCGGGTCAAGGATCCCGAGCGGTTCGGGGTCGTGGAACTCGGAGAGGACCGCAGGCCGGTTCGGATCGTCGAGAAACCGAAGGAACCCCTATCGGACCTCGCCGTCACGGGGCTGTACTTCTACGACCGGGACGCCGCGGCCTTGGTCCGGAACCAGAAACCTTCTGCACGGGGGGAACTTGAGATCACGGATCTCAACCGGACCTACCTCGAGAACGGAAGACTGAACGTGGAAATCCTGGGCCGCGGCTTCGCGTGGCTGGACACGGGGACCCACGAAAGCCTCCTGGAGGCGGGGCTGTTCATCCAGACCATTCAGAAGCGCCAAGGACTCATGGTGGCCTGCCTGGAGGAGATCGCCTTCCGGAACGGATGGATCGACCGTGCGGGTCTGGATCGTCAGGCCGCGTCCCTTGGAAAGACCGAGTACGCGGACTACCTCCGGCAGGTGGCCCGGTCATGAGGCGATTCGGGACGGTCCTGGTCACCGGGGGATGCGGATTCATCGGCAGCAACTTCGTCCGGTCGGCCGTGTCAGACTCTTCGTTCTGTGACAAGGTCGTCAACCTCGACGCCCTGACCTACGCTGGGAACCCGAAGAACCAGGAAGGGCTCAAGGAACGGCACCCGGGCCGGTACCTGTTCCGCAAAGCGGATATCCGCGATTTTGAGGCGGTGAAGGAGATATTCGAACTTTTTCGGCCGGACGCGGTGGTCCATTTCGCGGCGGAGAGCCACGTGGATCGCTCGATCGTCGGCCCCGGAGCCTTCGTGGAGACGAACGTCTTGGGTACCTACAACCTGCTCCAGGCGGCCCGGAACGCATGGGGGGACCGGAAGGATGTCGTATTCCACCATGTCAGCACGGACGAGGTTTTCGGATCCCTCGGGGACGGGGAACACTTCACCGAGGAGAGTCGGTACGACCCCCGCAGCCCCTATTCCGCGTCCAAGGCGGCTTCGGACCACCTAGTGCGCGCGTGGAACCACACCTTCGAGCTACCCGTCACGATCACGAACTGTTCGAACAATTACGGTCCGTACCAGTTCCCGGAGAAGCTCGTCCCCCTGATGATCCTCAACATGATGGAAGGGAAACCCCTCCCGGTGTACGGCGACGGAAGGAACGTCCGGGACTGGCTGTACGTGGACGACCACGTTGAGGCGATCAAGCTCGTCATGACGTCGGGGAGGATGGGAGAGACCTACGCGGTGGGAGGCGGAGCAGCCCTGGAGAACATCGTGCTCCTGGACGCTCTCTGCCGGGCGGTAGCCGCGGAAACGGGGATATCCCCGGACGAGTACCGGTCCTTGATCACGTACGTCCAGGACCGACCCGGGCACGACCGCCGGTACGCCATCGATCCGACGAAAATCCGGTCCGAGCTCGGATGGGAGCCCCGGGTCGGCGTGGAGGAGGGACTCCGAAGAACGGCCGGCTGGTACCTGGGGAATCCCGAATGGGTCGAGTCCATCCGGACCGGAGCGTACCGGGAGTGGCTTGACCGGCAGTACGGGAACCGGTGAGTGCCGTGGTGATATCGGTTTCGATTCTCCTCCACGTTGCGGCGAGTATCCTCCTGAAGTCCGGCGCCATGAGCCTCCGGGCATATACTCCCCTGGACATCCTTAAGAATCCGTATTATCTCTCGGCTCTCCTCGCCTTCGGAGGGCAGGCTGTCACTTGGCAGTATGCGCTCCGGACTTCCGGGCTCGGGGAGGCATACATGTGGACTGCCGCGTATTACCCTCTGCTTCTCGCCGCCAGCGCCCTGCTGTTCTCCGAGAGGATAACTGTGCCGAACCTTCTCGGCACCTGCGTCATCATTGCCGGAATCCTGCTCCTGGCCGACTCTAAAAAAGGGGTCGTGAAGTGAACACGGCCATCGCTTTGGGGCTTGGACTGATCGGATGCGTAGTCTCCGCGGCAAGCCAGGTCGTGATGAAGCGATCGGCCCTCCGGTACGCCCGGGCTCCGAGATCCTACCCTCTGTTCCTGAGCCCTCTTTCGATTGTCGCATACGGGATGTACTTTTTGGTGACGCTACTAAGCCTGGCTGCCTTCCGGTACCTTCCGCTCAAGGCGGCAATGTTCCTGTCTCCAGTCACATATCTGCTCGTGGGAATTCTGTCGGTCTGGGCGCTTGGCGAGCGACCGAACAGGAAGAAGGGGTTCGCATTCGTTCTCTTGCTGGCGGGTGTGCTAATCTTCAATATTCCGGCGTGATGGATTGACCGAGCGTCGCTTCGGGTAACGGGAATTCGGCCAGGATCTGGCAGGAGGCTGTCGAGATGAGAATATTCATACCCGGAGCCGGCGGGAAGGTAGCGCATATCCAGAATTTCAAGGCGGCCCCCGGCGTCGAGAGGGTGGCCATTTCAGAAATCTATGAATGGACCCGGGGAACCTTCGAGGCGGACGCGTCGTACCGATTGCCGCGCTTCGATTCCGCGGATTTTTTCGAGGCCTTCGACCGCGTCTGGGAAATCGAGAAATTCGATTTCTGCATCCCGATACACGATGCCTCCCTCATGCACTTCTCCGCGAACAGAGGGCGTCTGGACGATGCTCCCTACAAGGTCGCCATGAACTGCCGGGAGACCGTGGATATCATTTCCGACAAGCACGCCATGTACGGTTTTTTCCGCTCCGCCGGAATCGACACTCCAAGGACGGTGCTGCTTTCGGAGTACAGAAAGTCGCCCTTCTATCCGGCGTTCATCAAGCCCAGATACATAGATGCGCGAGGAACGGAGCGAGCGCTCTTCCTGCGTCTCGATGCGCCGGATCCGCAAACCGAGGCGGTGTTGAGTTCCTCCCTGGATGGAAACCTGTATGTCGTGCAGGAACTGGTTTTCGGCATCGAATACAATCTGGATTTCTTCTGTGACGGCGAAGGGGCCCTGAAGTCGGTCGTGGCGCTGAAACGCCTGGCCATGGGCTCCAACCGGGGAATTTCCAGGGGGGAGATCGTCTTCGACGATCGGATGGAGCCGATCGTGGCGGCCGTGGCCTCCCGCATGCGGCTCGTGGGGGCCAACCAGCTCCAGGTTTGGGAACTTCCCGGCGGAAGGATCGTCGCCATGGAGGTGAACGGACGCTTCTCGGGATCCAGTGTCTTCGTCCGGGAGGCTGGGGTGGATTTTTTCAAATATTACATCCAGATGCTCCGGGGAGAGCCGATCGAGATCCGGGAACGGCCGCGGAAGCTGTTCATGTCGACCTGGGAGGCGCCGTTCTATTACGAGTCCCCGGTACTGACCGATCCCGCCGGCCCTGGGACGGCCGCACTGTGAGGAGGTCCGCGTGAACGTACCGTTCAACCGTCCCCCGGTCGTGGGCACGGAGATGGAGGCCGTCCGGTCGGCCGTGGCGAGCGGCAAGCTCTGCGGGGACGGGGAGTACACGAAGCTCGTCTGCCGCTGGTTCGAGTCCCGGACAGGATGCCCGAAGACGCTCCTGACCACGTCGTGCACCCATGCCCTCGAGATGTCCGCCCTGCTGCTGGACCTCGAGCCCGGGGACGAGGTGATCATGCCCTCCTATACCTTCGTGTCCACCGCCAACGCCTTCGCGCTCCGGGGCGCGAGAATCGTGTTCGTCGACATCCAGCCCGGGACCTTGAACATCGATCCCGCCACGGTCGAGGCCGCGGCCGGACCCCGGACCCGGGCGGTGGTGGCGGTCCATTACGCCGGCGTCGCCTGCGACATGGACGCCCTGGGGCGGATCGCAGAGGCCCGCGGGCTGGTCCTGGTGGAGGACGCCGCGCAGGGAGTCGGGTCGAGATGGCGGGGACGGCCTTTGGGCACCTTCGGGGCGACGGCCTCGTACAGTTTCCACGAGACGAAGAACGTGACGTGCGGAGAGGGCGGGCTCCTCCTGATCAACGACCCGGCCCTGGCGGACCGCGCCGAGGTCATCCGGGAGAAGGGGACGGACCGGTCCCGGTTTTTCCGGGGTCTCGTGGACAAGTACACCTGGAGGGACATCGGATCCTCCTACCTGCCCTCGGAGCTGAACGCCGCCTTCCTGTACGCCCAACTCGAGGCTTTCGAGAAGATCCAGGGCAACCGGATGGAGACATGGAACGTCTACTCGGAGGCGTTCGCGGACCTCGCCCGATCGGGCCGGATCGAGATCGCGTCCATCCCCGACGGGGCGGAGCACAACGCCCATATGTTCTGGATGAAGCTCCGGGACATGGACGACCGGAGCCGATTCATCGCGGCCCTCAAGGAGCGGGGCATCGGGGCCGTCTTCCATTACATCCCCCTGCATTCGTCCCCCGCGGGATCCAGGCTCGGCCGTTTCGACGGCGAGGACCGCTGGACCACAAGGGAAAGCGAGCGTCTGGTCCGCCTGCCCCTATGGTACGGGATGGGAGAGGCCGAACGGGGCGCCGTCATCGAGGCGGCGAGAGACTACCTTGCCTGACGCCCGGATCGGATCGGGGATGATCTCCGTGGTGGTTCCCTGCTACCGGACCTCCGGGACCCTGCGGGAACTCTGCTCCCGGCTTCGGGTCGTGTTCGAGTCGCGGAGCCTCGAATACGAGATCGTACTGGTGGACGACCGCAGTCCCGAGCCCGATTGGAGCGCGATCCGGGAATGCGCCGCGGGGGATTCCCGCGTCCGGGGCATCCGTCTTTCCCGCAATTTCGGACAGCACGCGGCGATTACCGCAGGGATCGACGCGACCCGCGGTGATTGGGTGGTGGTGATGGACGGGGATCTCCAGGACGTGCCGGAGAACATCCCGGCCTTCCTGGACAAGGCCGGGGAAGGATGGGACGTGGTTCGGGCGCGTCGGCGCAACCGGCGCGACTCCCCGGTCAAGGTCGCCTGGTCCCGGCTCTACCACGCGGTGTTCTCCTTCATGACCGGCAGCGTGACGGATCCGGCCGTCGCGAGTTTCGGCATCTACCGGCGTAAGGTGATCGACGCATTCCTCCTGCATCGGGAACGGTACCGGGGATTCCGGACCTTCATCGACTACATGGGCTTCGAGAAGACGGCGATCGAGGTGGACCATGCGAAGCGGGAGGTCGGAACGACGTCTTACACCTTCCGCAAGAGCCTGCGCCTGGCGATGGACAACCTCTTCGCGTTCTCGGACCGTCCGCTCAAGGCGATTGTGAAAATGGGGCTAGTCATGTCTCTCGCTTCTTTCGCCTATTGGATCTACCTGTTTCTAAAGGCGCTTTTCGGCGGGAGAGCGGTGGAAGGCTGGGCGAGCATCATGGTCTCCATTTGGTTCGTCGGAAGCCTGAACGTCCTTCTGCTCGGGACGATCGGCCTGTACATCGGACGGATCTTCGACCAGGTGAAGAACCGGCCACTGTACATCGTGGACGAAAGGACGGAGTAATGATAGGTTCCGGCGGGCTCCGATCCGCACGGCGGGGCGCGGGAGTTCTTTCCCAGGAGGGTCAGGTCTTTCTCCTGTTCTTCCTGCCTGTCCTCCTGTACGGCACGGTCCGCATCCTCCAGGACGGAAGCGCGTCCATCCGCGTCCACGACAACCTCGACTCGAATTTCGTGAACTGGTCTATCGCGGCGGAAGGCCGCTTCCTAGCGAATCCCGGCACCCCTGCGGAGCGTTTGATGAACGGAGCCGTCCCCCTCTCTCGGCTGGCGAACCGGTTCTCCGTCCAGGCTATCCTCTTCTCCGTGTTGCCGCCTGCCAGGGCCTACCTTGTCAACGAATTCCTGGTCAGGATGCTGGCTTTTCTGGGGATGTGGCTGTTGGCGGCGCGGATCGGCGGCCTGCCGGCCGCGGCACGCGGTGCGGCCGCGCTCA
>JBGSPT010000406.1:0-2760 GCA_041738475.1 Treponematales bacterium | reverse complement strand
TCGGGTAGCCCCCGGACGCCCCGGTTGCGGCCCGGAGTCCAAGATAAGCCCGGTCCTTCAAGGCCCCCGGGGGGTCCCAGGAAGCCTGGAGGGCGCCTGCGGCGTGGAAGGCGGGGTCCTCTCCGGACCGCTCCGCCAGGGCGGCGGTGACGGCAGCCTCGAAGCCGAAGGCGTCCCCCCCGGGCAGGCCCGCAGTCAGGGTGAGGTACTGTGAGTGCAGGGTATCGGAGCCCCCCCGGAGGTCGAACTGGCCGACCGCCTGGGCGGAAAGCCGGGAGAGGAAGGCGGGGGGATTCCGGAATCCCGCGGCAAAGACCGCCAGAAGCCGGGAGGGGGCGAAAAACCGGTCGGTGTCCAGGAAGTCCGCCCCGTCCGCGGCGGTCAGGGCGATCTCCGCGGATTTCTTGTTCAGAAGCCCCGTGTAGAACAGGCTCGCCGAGGCGCCCAAGTCCCCCAGGGATCCCGTCCACCGCGCCCCGTCCAGGAGCCCCGAGGCCACGAAGCCGGACTCGTCCGCGAAGGGCATGCGGCCGAATTCCCAGGAGGTCCCGGGGGCGGGCCTCAGTTTGACCTGGGAGCGGCCCAGGTCCAGAAGGAGCGTGGCGGACTCGAAGGTGGTCTCCAGCTTGACGATCCCCGACAGGTAGAGTTCCCCGGTTTCCCCGATCAGGGCGGAAAGCCAGGGGTTCGCCATCACTGTCAGACTGAACCCTTCCTGGGAGATTTTCGGAGCCAGGCTCAGGGCCGCGCCGAAGTCGGAAGCCCGGGCGGGCGCAGCCGACAGAAGAAGGATCGCCGCTGCCGCGGCCAGGGCGGTATGGGTCCGATGCCGCCTCATTCTCCGCCTCCCTTCGCATCCAGGGCGCGCCCCAGGATGTGCACCAGCCGGGCTCCGGGAACGGTCTGGCCGGGATCCCGTCTCCCCTGGATGTACCGGCGGTACACCAGTTCCCGGTAGGCGTACCGGGGACCCGGGAAGAGGCGGTACAGGAGCCCTCCCTCGAGGGAGAAGGCGCGCAGCACCAGCTCCGCGGTCTCGTCCAGCCGGATGGGGGCCGCAGGATCCGCGCCTTCCGGAAGCCAGCCCCATTCCAGGGCCGCCTTGAAGGCGTCCGCCTCCGAGACCGCCGCGGGAAGAAAGCCCGCGGCCGGGAGCACGTACCGGGCCGCCCGGGCGAAGCTTACGTTTTCATCAGCCAGCAGGAGGTCCATGTCCTTGGCTGTCTGGGCGTGAAGGGTCGCCGCGAAAAGGGCGAGGAACAGGACCGGGACTACGTTTTTCATCCGCATTCCTTTCGTTTCCGGCAAAAAAAGGAACAGCCCTAAAATATTGTATCCCTTACTATAACTCACTATACTGCCATTGTCCTTGAAATCCTAAGCGATTTCGTCAATATAATTACAAGATCGCTAAGAAATGTGGTCCCCGGGATCGTATGTTAGGAGGCTTTCGTGAAGATTCAGCGCGCTCCGGCCCTGGCGGCGATTGGATCGGCCGTTCTCTTCTCGGCCCTCTACCTGACCAGCTTCTTCCGGAGCGCAGAGTCCGGGGTCTACGACCTCTTCCTGGGCCTCAAGCCCCCCCGCCCCCGCACGGAACGGGTAGCCCTACTTGACGTGGACGACCGGGCCATAGCCCATGTGGGTGTCTTCCCCTGGCCCCGGTCCGTGGTGGCCGACGGCCTCCTGCGGCTCAAGGAATTCGGAGCCGCCGCGGTGGTCTTCGATATCGAGTACCTGGACGCGAGTCCCCCGGGCATCGACGCCGTATACCTCCAGCGCGGGCTTCCCCGGGACTTCCAGCGGAGCTTCGGCGACATCGGAACCAACGTCTCGGACCTCTTCAACGCCCTGGCCTCCGGACAGATCAGCCCCGGGGAAGCCCGGGACTACGCGGCCCAGCTGGCGGACCAGATCGCCTCGGAACGGGACGGCCTCCTTTCCCGCGCCAGGGGACTGGCCCAGGACAACGACCGCTACCTCGGCCTGGCCGCCGGGCTCAACGGCCGGGTCTGGGCCACGGTCAACCTCCAGACGGTCCCGCTTGAGGGCGAGCAGGCCGAGCGCAGGACTGCCGCCCGGGAGCGCTTCTCCGTGGCCGTGGAAGCCTCACCGGACGCCCCGGCGGGGGAGTACGTGGACGTCCTGGCGCCCATCCCCTACTTCCTGGAAGCCGCCCGGGGCGCGGGCTTCACGAACGTCGTCATCGATCCCGACGGAGTCCGAAGACGGATTTCCCTGGCCCGACGGATCGACGGCGCCTGGTACCTCCAGCTCGTCACGGCCCCCCTTCTGGAAGCCTTGGGAAACCCGAAGATCGTCCTGGAACGCCGCCGCCTCCGGCTCCTGGGAGCCACCCTCCCCGAGGGCGGCGTAGGGGACATTGACATACCCCTGGACCCGGAGGGGCACATGCTGATCGACTGGCCCCGGGAGAACTACTTCGACAGCTACGACCATATCTCCTTCTACGCCCTCTCAAGGCTCGAGGAGCTGGAATCCGCGTTCGAGGAATCCGTCTCCGCCCTGGCTTCCCTGGAGTCCTGGTTCCTCCCGGACGACGAGGGCCTGCTGGTGCTGGCCTACGCGTCCCTGGCGGGCATCACGGAAACCCTGGACGCCTCCGCGGAGGCGCTACGGACCGCCCTGGAATCCGGCTCCACCGAAGCCTTCGACCGGTGGCGCCTGGGGCGGCAGGAGGCGCGCTCGAGTCTCCGGGAGTTCCTTGCCTCCGGGGCGCCGGACGCCCTGCGCGCCGAG
>JBGSPT010000398.1:0-1764 GCA_041738475.1 Treponematales bacterium | reverse complement strand
GCGGCCAGGATGCCCATGTGGCCCCCCAGACAGGGCCCGCAGGTCGGGGTGGACAGGACGGCCCCGGCCTCCACGAAGTCCTCCGCCAGGCCCTCCCGGACAGCCTGGAGGTAGACCTTCTGCGTGGCGGGAAGGATGATGCACCGGACGGAACGGGCGACCTTCCGGCCCCGGAGGACGGCCGCGGCGATCCTGAGGTCCTCGATCCGGCCGTTCGTGCAGGACCCGATCACCACCTGGTCCACCGGGACGTCCCCGGCCTCCGACGCCGGCCGGACATTGGAGGGGAGATGGGGGAAGGCGACCGTCGGAGCCAGCCGGGAAAGGTCGATCCGGACTTCCCGGGCGTAGACCGCGTCCGGGTCCGCCCGGTACTCCCGGTACGGCCTAGTCGATACCGAGGCCGCCCAGGCTCGGGTCGCCTCGTCCACCGGGAAGATCCCGTTCTTGGCCCCCGCCTCGATGGCCATGTTGGACACCGTGAGGCGTTCCTCCATGGTGAGGGAGGCCGTGCCGGGTCCCTGGAATTCCAGGGACCGGTAGAGGGCCCCGTCCACCCCGATCATCCCGATCAGGGTCAGAATCAGGTCCTTGCCCCCGGCCCACCCGGAAAGCTCCCCGGTCAGGACGACCCGGATCGCCTCGGGAACCTTGAACCAGAGGGAACCCAGGGCCATGCCTGCGGCCATGTCCGTGGACCCCACCCCGGTGGAGAAGGCGCCTGCGGCCCCGTAGGTGCAGGTGTGGGAATCCGCCCCGATCACCAGGTCCCCGGGGAGTACCAGCCCTTTTTCCGGCAGAAGGGCGTGCTCGATCCCCATCTCGCCCACCTCGAAGTAGTGGGTGACCTCCTGCTCCCGGGCGAAGTCCCGCATGCACTTGCACTGCTCGGCGGCCTTGATGTCCTTGTTCGGGGCGAAGTGGTCCGGGACCAGGACCACCCGGTCCCGGTCGAAGACCGCCTTGGCGCCCATCTTCCGGAACTCCCGGATGGCCGGCGGGGCGGTTATGTCGTTCCCCAGGACCAGGTCCAGCTTCGCCTCAAGAAGCTGCCCCGGCTCTACGGACGGCAGGCCCGCGTGATCGGCCAGTATCTTCTGCGTCATCGTCATCGGCATATTCCTCTCCCGTCTCCCGCCGGGTACCGGCTTGGGCGTCCTTAGCGAGCTTGTATTCTATGGAGTCCACCAGGGCTATCCAGCTGGCTTCCAGGATATCCGCGGATACTCCGACGGTGGTCCAGAGGTTCCCGTCGTCGGCGCTGTCGATCAGCACCCTCACCACCGAGGCGGTGGCGCCCGTACCGGGCAGGACCCTCACCTTGTAGTCCGTCAGGCGCATGCCCGCAAGGGAGGGGTAGAAGCCCACCAGGGCCTTGCGCAGGGCCAAGTCCAGGGCGTGCACCGGGCCGCAGCCCTCGGCGGCGGAGATCTCCCGCCGGCCCTCCACCTCCAGCTGGACCACGGCGTGGGCGCAGGCCGAGGGGTCCTCGGCCGGGTGCTCCCCGGTGGTCCGGTACCGGCCCAGCTTGAAGGAGGGGACGTAGGAACCGGCGGCCTTGCGCAGGAGGATGTCCAGGCTGGCCTCGGCCCCCTCGTACTGGTAACCCAGTCCCTCCATCCTCTTGAGGGTTTCCGCGGCCCGGGCGACCAGGGGGGAATCCTTGGCCGCCTCCGGCAGGAGCCTGCGGAACCGGTCCAGGAGGACCGACCGGCCGCCCACCTCGGAGGCCAGGAAGCGCCTCTTGTTGCCCACCACCGAGGG
>JBGSPT010000388.1:0-2588 GCA_041738475.1 Treponematales bacterium | reverse complement strand
GCCCCGCTGGCGCCGGCCGTCCATGTCGGAAAACCTCTTGGCCTCCAGGGGAGGCTTGACGGCGCGTTCGGCTTCCTCCTCCTCCGCCAGGGCGAAGAAGTTCTCAGGATCGATCTCGTGGACCTCTCCGCCTTCAAGGATGCGGCACTGGAAGGAAAAACCGTAACGGACCGCAACCTTGGAAGCCCGCTTGAGTTCCACGATATCCGCCACCAGGACGGAGATTCCCCGCTCCCCGGCGCGCCCGGTCCTGCCCGCGCGGTGCATGTAGATGGTGGGTTCCTCGGGAAGGTCCATGCAGAGCACATAGTCGATTCCCTTCACATCCATGCCCCGGGCACCCAGATCGCTGGTCACCAGGTAGCGGACCCGGCCTTCCCGGAAGTCGTCCAGGGCCTGCTTCCTCCGCTCCTTGTCTCCCTGGGACCTGAGCTCCGCGGCGGTAAAGCCCAGGTACTCAAGCTTCCGCAGGATGTTGAAGATCTGGGCGTTCGAGGATGCGAAGACCAGGCAGCGTTCCGGCCGCACCGCGGCTTCGAAGCGCCGGAGGAAGTCGATCTTCCGGCGGGAGGAGGAATGGAAGACCCAGTGGTCGATGTTCTCCCGGAGGACCTCCGAGTTGTCCAGGACCAGGGCTTCGGGATCCCGGAACCACGGGGCCGCCTTGTCCCGCACGCGGTCCGGGAGGGTGGCGGAAACAAGGACCCGGCAGCAGTCCTCGGGCAGGCCGTCCAGGATGTCTGAAGTCTCCTCTAGCGCCTCCTTCTCGAAGAGGCGGTCCGCCTCGTCCAGGACGAGGAAGGAAAGCTCCGACAGGTCGAGCTCCCGTGCCGCCAGGAGGTCCCGGACCCGGCCGGGGGTGCCGATGACGAAGGAGCCGCCCTTTCGAAGCCGCTCGGCCTGCCTGTGCGCCTGTGCGGAGCCGATGAGCAGGACGGTCTGGGTCCGGATCCCCGCGGCGGCGGCCAGGCGGTCCAGTTCCTTTTCCACCTGCACCGCAAGCTCGTGGGTCGGGGCCACGATCAGGGCGAAGGGCTTCCGGGTTTCCCCGGGGGCCAGCTGAAGCAGGGGGACCAGGTACCCGAAGGTCTTGCCCGTTCCGGTGGAGGAGCTGACATAGGCGTCCGACCGTGCCAGGAGGGCGGGTACGGTCCTGCGCTGGATCTCCGTGGGTCCTTGGAAACCGAAGGACGCGAGGGCCCGGGCCAGGTCTTCCCGGATCCCGAGACTCTGGAATTCTTCCATATTCGCCGATTGTGGCATGAAAAGGGCCGCCCGCACAAGCTCGGCCGTCCTTGCCTAGGCCGGGCTTGTCCGGTATAGTAAGCCCTCCATGAATCTGGAAGCCTTCATCCTGGGAAGCGGGGGCATGATGCCCCTTCCCCACAGGCATCTGACCAGCGTCCTTCTGCGCAGGGAGGGCGACCTTTTCCTCTTCGACGCAGGGGAGGGCACCCAGGTCTCCCTGCGCCGCCTGAACCTCCGGTGGAAGAAGATCAACGCCATCTTCATCTCCCATACCCACGCGGACCACGTCACGGGACTCCCGGGCATCCTCATGCTATCCAGCCAGGTGGACCGGGACGAACCCTTGTACATCTACGGCCCTCCCCGGATCGCGGAATACGTGGAGTCCAGCCGACGGGTCCTGGACATGTACATAAACTACGAGATCGTGGTCCGGGAGATCGAAGCCCCCTGCCTCTGCCACGAAGGGGAGGGCTTCCGGGTCCGAGCCTTTCCCCTTCGGCATACCAAGCCCTGTGTCGGCTACGTCCTGGAGGAGGATCCCCGGCCGGGGGCCTTCTTCCCGGAAAAGGCGGAATCCTCCGGCGTGCCCCGTGGCCCCCTCTGGTCCGTGCTCCAGGGCGGCGGTCCCGTCGACCTCCCCGACGGGCGGACGGTGCGGCCCGAGGACGTGATGGGCCCGCCCCGGTCGGGCAGGAAATTCGGGTATGTCACGGATACGCTCTATTTCCCGGAGATCGCTCCCAACGTGTCCGGCTCGGACCTGCTCGTCTGCGAGGGCATGTTCGAGAGGGATCTCCTGCCCAGCGCCCAGGAAAAGCGGCACATGACCGCGGAGCAGGCCGCCCGGGTCGCCCTGGACGCGGGGGGGGTCAAGAAGCTCGCACTGATCCACTACAGCCCCCGGTATACGGAGCAGAACCTGAAACGGCTCCTGGAAGAGGCCCGGGAGATCTTCCCGGATACCGTCCTTTCCCGGGACCGGATGTGCATTCCCATCGAGTACCTGGACTAGGGGCGGCGGATGATCGAGGTTCGGGACCTGCGGAAGAGCTACGGCGATTTCGAGGCGGTCCGGGGCGTTTCCTTCGACGCGGGACCCGGCGGGGTGACGGGCATCCTGGGCCCCAACGGCGCGGGTAAGACCACGATCCTGCGGATCCTTTCGGGGTACCACGGCCTCAGCTCGGGCAGCGCCCGGGTCGCGGGAATCGACGCAGCGGAAGACCCCAGGGAACTGAAACGGCGGGTCGGATACCTCCCGGAAAACGCTCCGCTGTACCCCGACTTGACGGGGGAGGAACACCTGGCGTTCGCCGCCGAGGCCCGGGGCCTGCGGG
>JBGSPT010000339.1:0-3742 GCA_041738475.1 Treponematales bacterium | reverse complement strand
AGCTGCCCCAGGTCCGCCTGGAGACCCCGGGCCGCGCGATCGGCAGGAATTCCGCCCAGTCCATCCAGTCCGGGATCCTCCTGGGGTATTCGGGCTTGGTGGACCGAATGGTTGCCCTCTTTCGCGGGGAGCTGGGCTGTCCGGCCGCGGCTGCGGGCACGGGGGACGAGATCGGCCTGGCCCTGGCCCCCGAGGGGGGCTACGCGTTCTTCGATCCCTGGCTGTCCCTGGAAGGGCTGGCGGTGTTGGAAGAAAGGAACAGGTAAATGGAAGAGGTGTTTGCGGGGTTCACGGCGGTCGGCTACCGCCATTTCATCATGTACGCCATAGGCGGCGTCCTGATCTGGCTGGCGGTGAAGAAGGAGTACGAGCCCATGCTCCTTCTGCCCATCGGGTTCGGGGCCATCCTGACCAACCTGCCCCTGTCCTTCGCGGTGGGCACCGTCCAGGAACCGGGCTTCCTAAGGATCCTCCTGGACGCGGGGATCATGACCGAGCTCTTCCCGATCCTCATCTTCATCGCCGTGGGGGCCATGATCGATTTCGGCCCCCTGTTCAAGAATCCCCTGATGATCTTCTTCGGGGCGGCGGCCCAGCTGGGCATCTTCGCGACGGTCCTGCTGGCCGTGGCCTTGGGCTTCGAGCTCAAGGTGGCGGCGGCCATCGGGATCATCGGGGCGGCGGACGGACCCACGAGCATCTACGTGGCCAAGCGCTTCGCCGTGCAATACCTGGGGCCCATCTCCGTGGCGGCCTACTCCTACATGTCCCTGGTGCCCATCATCCAGCCGCCGGTCATCCGCCTGCTGACCACGAAGAAGGAGCGGACCATGCGCATGGAGTACCGGGAGGAGCCCGTCCCCCGGCGCCTCAAGATCCTCTTTCCCATCCTGGTCACCATGATCTCCGGCTTCGTGGCCCCCATCAGCGTGCCCCTGGTGGGCTCCCTGATGTTCGGCAACCTCATCCGGGAGTCCGGGGTCCTGGAGCGCCTCTCCCAGACCGCCCAGAACGAGCTGGCCTACCTGGTCACCCTCCTTTTGGGCATCACCATCGGATCCACCATGAGCGCGGAAGCCTTTCTCCGCCGGGAGACCCTGCTGATCCTGGGGATGGGCCTTCTGGCTTTCGTCTTTGACACCGCCGGAGGGGTGCTCTTCGCCAAGCTCCTCAACCTCTTCCTCCCCCGGGACCGGAGGGTGAACCCCATGATCGGGGCCTGCGGGATCTCGGCCTTTCCCATGTCCGCCCGGGTCATCCAGAGGATGGCCCAGGAGGAGGAGCGGGGGAACATCATCCTGATGCAGGCCGTGGGGGCCAACGTGGCGGGCCAGCTGGGATCCATCGTGGCGGGGGGCATGGTTCTTGCCCTGGTTCCCCTGCTGGCGGGGTAGGAGGGCGTATGGAAGCATGGTTCGAGAGCCTGAGATCCGCGGACTCCCTGGGCAAGGCCGTCGGGCTGGCGGCCTTCGGCATGAGCGGGGTCTTTATAACTCTGTTCCTGTTCTATCTTCTGATCGCCGCGCTGGAGCGGTTTTCAAAAAAGTGAGCCCTTCGGGGATGTTTCTGTTGACAGAATCCCGATACCGGTTTGTAATGGAGAGGAGGGCGGCGCGGTCGGGTAAGCGTCCGTTCTCACGGAGCGGCGGCATGCCTCTCCAAAACCTCCTTGTGGTCATGTAAAAATTGTTTGGGGTCATTCAGTCAGCCTAAGCGGCCCCGTCGGGCAAGGCCGGTCGACGCGCAGTCGGCCGGCCTATTTTTTACTGCGCCGCCTTAACCCTCCGGGCCAGCTCCCGGCCGCTCTCGAAGAGCGTCGCCATCGTCTCCGGGCCCGCTCCTCCGGCCCACTCCACGGATTCCAGGCAGTTCCATTTGAGAGGGACGATCAGCTCGTCGTATTCCTTCTTCGCTCCCCCTACCCAGCCCCAGCTTCCGATCCGCAGGGCCGTCCGGCCCTTGACGTGCTTGCGCTCCAACAGCGAGAGGACATAGGCCATGGGGGGGAACATGCGATATTCGTAGGTGGGCATCGCGATGAGGATGCCCTCGCTCTTGTAGGCGTCCGCCAGTACGAAGGAGGGATCCTCGTTGGGCACCCGGTGGAGGGTGTAGGGCACGCCCTCGGCCTCGATTCCCCGCAGGACCTCGTCCAGGCCCTTCTTGGTGTTCCCGTACATGGAGCCCCAGACCACGCAGACTTCCTTTTCCCGGCCCCCGTCCAGGTAGCCCGCGTACTTGAGGTACAGGTCCACGATCCGCTTGGGATCCTTCCTCCACACCATCCCGTGGCTGGGGGGCGATGATCTTGATGTCCAGGCCCGAGAGCTTCTGGACCGCCCGTTTCACGAAGACCCCGAAGCTGGCCACGATGTTGGCGTAGTAGCGGAGGGTCTCCTTCTCGAAGAAGGCGTGTTCTTCCGCGGAGAACTGGTCGTCGAAGATCCGGTCTCCCAGCTTTCCGAAGCTGCCGAAGGCGTCGCAGGAGAAGAGGGTTCCGCTCGTCCCGTCCCAGGTGACCATGGTCTCCGGCCAATGGACGTTGGGCGCCTCCTCAAAGGCCAGGACCCTGCCGCCCCCCAGGTCCAGGGTATCCCCGGACTTGACCGCCCGGAGGCCCTCGGTCTGTTTGTAGAAGCTCTTCACCAGCTCGATGCCCTTGGCCGTGGCCAGGATCTCCACGGAGGGGTTGAGCTTCCGGAACTCCGCCAGCCAGCCCGTATGGTCCGGCTCCAGATGGTTCAGGATCAGGTAGTCGATCTTCGCCAGGTCGATCCCGACCGAGGCCAGTTCGGCTTCCAGGACCTTCGGGGCGCCGCACCAGTCCCGTACCAGGTCGATCAGGGCCGTCTTTTCGCCCTTCACGACGTAGGAGTTCAAGGATACCCCGTGGGGGATGGGCCAGATGCCCTCGAATAGGTCTTCGGAGTCGATGTCCGCGTGGAGGGCGTATACGGAATCTGCGATGGGATAGGCTTTCATGGGTTCTCCTGGAGGTCTCGTCCGGCTCGAAGGCCGGTGACCAATATCAGTATACCAAACCGGAGGAAGGGCTGTCGAATTCCGTTCTTACGATGTACAACATGTTTGACAATAAGTAAAACATGTTGTACATTCAGGGGAGGAGGCGGTTATGACTGCAAAGA
Organism: Treponematales bacterium; assembly: GCA_041738475.1. Taxonomy (GTDB): domain Bacteria; phylum Spirochaetota; class Spirochaetia; order Treponematales; family UBA12059; genus JAAYUR01. Next base: position 596 of record JBGSPT010000339.1, on the reverse strand, counting down.
CCTTTCGAATCCTCATGTGGGGGTACATGCTCTTTGTCGTTCTCGCGGGAACCCTTGTGGGTGCCCTTTACCCCGACGTCCCGGTCTGGGCCTTCATGCTCGGCGGTCTGATCCTGGGGGGAGGCCTGCTTTTCGTTTCCATACGGATTCTGAGGAAGAACGACCTGGTCCTAAGGGACGAGCGAACTCGGAGGAACACGGAGAGGGCGATGGCCTGGGCATTCCGTCTCGGGATCTGGGCGGAGATCGCGGGGCTCGCCGTCCTCGACGCCGTACCGTTCCCGGGCGGTCTCCTGTTGTCCCGAGGGCTCCTGGCGGTCCTGGTTTTCCAGTACCTGTCCTTCCTGGCCTTCAACGTCTTTCTGAGCCGAAAGGATCTCGCATGATCCGCAACCGGGTCTACGAACTCAGAACCGCTGCCCGGATGACCCAGGAGGACCTGGCCGGAAGGCTCCGGGTGACCCGGCAGACCATCATTTCCCTGGAGAAGAACAAGTACGTCCCTTCCCTGGAAATGGGCTTCAAGGTGGCCCGGCTCTTCGGAAAGACCGTGGAAGAAATTTTCGAGTACCAGGAAGGGTGAGGGGCTCCTAGCC
>JBGSPT010000329.1:0-8871 GCA_041738475.1 Treponematales bacterium | reverse complement strand
CAGCGCTTGCGGGCTTCCTCATGGAGCCAGCCGGCCTTGGCCCCGGCAATGTCGCCGAAACGGGTCAGTTCGCACTTGGCCTTCTTGGCCATCAGCTTCTCGTACCGGTCGTCCTCCACCATGGCCACGATGCGGGAGATGCTGGACTCCCCGTCCACGAATCTCCAGGGGAAACAGCCGATGGTACAGCGCTGGTTCAGGAGGAGGTCGAGGTCCCCGCCCACGCACTCCGCGTGGATGACGTGCTCGCTGAACATCTCGATGTGCATCAGCTGGTACTTGTCGTCCGAGAAGACCTGGTCCAGGCCCTTGCCGTACTTCTGTTTGAAGTGCTTGTCGCACTCCGCTGCCTGTCGGGGCATCCAGTCCCGGATCTTGGTGTTCATGGGATGGTCCGCGCTGCCGCAGTCCACGCCGATCCAGCGGAGCTTCTTGCGCTTGGCCCATTCCGCGAACTCCCGGTCCGGCCCGGGATGCTTGATCATGTAACGGATCTCGTCCCCCGTGGGCTGGTCCCATCCGTAGTGGTGGAAGCCCGTGTGGATGATCAGGATGTCCCCCTCCTTGACTTCCACCCGCTCCTCCACCTGCTTGGAGGTGTAGATGTCGTAGTCCTGGGCGCAGTCCGAGAGGTCCACCACGGCGCCCTCGTGCACGAGGAAGTCCATGGACAGGCTCGCGATGTCCTTGCCGGGGGTGTAGAAGTGGATCTCCCCGTCCAGGTGGGTTCCGATATGGTTGGAGTGGGTCACCACCTGGCCGTTGGCCCCGTTGGGCGCCAGGCGCTTGAAATACTTCACCTCGAGGGGCTCGTAGGTGGGCCACGGCGGGGTGCCGATGCCCAGGGGAATGGTCAGGTCGATCATCTTCATGGAAAACCTCCTGGAAGGGTCCTGCGGGGGACCGCGGCTCGCGTCCCTCCATAATCCAATAAAAAACGCCCGCGCGCAACCCGGACGGACAGGGGATTTTCTCACCGAATCGGCGGATAGACAAGGGGATCCTGACACTTTCAGTTCGAATGTCCGAAATCGAAGCGGTTCTTGCACCGGAGGGGAGCCCGGTATATGCTCCCCGAAACACATCGCAAGGAGCACGGTATGGACCGTAAGCCCGTCGAGCTAACCAAAAAAGCCGCGGTGACCCTTATCATCCTGTTCGGGATCGTCAGCCTCTTCGCGGACATGAACTACGAGGGGGGCCGGAGCGTGGTGGGCCAATACCTCAAGCTGTTGGGCACCAGCGCCTTCGCCCTGGGGCTGTCCGCGGGTCTCGGGGAGTTCGTGGGCTACGCCCTTCGCCTGGTGTCCGGGAACATCGCCGACCGCACCCGGAAATACTGGACCCTCATCATCCTGGGCTACGTGGTCCAGCTCTGTTCCCTGCCCATGATGGCCTTCGTGCGGGGCTGGGAACTGGCCGTGGTCTTCCTCTTCCTGGAGCGGGTGGGCAAGGCGATCCGCAAGCCCGCCCACGACGCGGTGGTGTCCTTCGCGGCCAAGCAAACCGGCAGCGGCTTCGGCTTCGGCCTCCACGAGGCCATGGACCAGATCGGGGCCTTCCTGGGGCCCGCCCTCTTCTCGGCCCTCCTCTTCCTGGGCCCCGACGCCAAGACCCTGGCGGGCTACCGGACGGGCTTGATCCTCCTCTTCATCCCCGCGGGCCTGGCGGTGGGATTCACGGTCTACAACCGCTTCCTCTTTCCCCACCCCGAACGCTTCGAACTGAAGAAGACCTCCGTGGAGGTCGGAACCTCGGGATATTCCCGGAGCTACTGGATCATCGTCCTGGCCGCGGGCCTTTTGGCCATGGGCATCACGGACTTTCCCCTGATCGGCCTGCACCTGAAGCGTACCGCCGGCTTTTCCGAGGAGGCCATCCCCCTGCTCTACGCCGGGGCCATGGCCGTGGACGCCGCGGCGGCGCTGGTCTTCGGACGCTGGTACGACAAGGCGGGGCTCAAGGTCCTGGCGGTCCTCTTCGCCGCGGAGCTTTTCACCGCCCCCCTGGTCTTCCTGGGCGGCCCGGTTTCCATCATGGTCGGCATGGCCCTCTGGGGCGTCAGCGTAGGAACCCAGGAATCCATACTCAAGGCCGCAATCGGGGACCGGGTTCCCGAGGACCGCAGGGCCCGGGCCTTCGGGCTCTTCAACACCCTCTTCGGCCTGGCCTGGTTCGCGGGCAGCGCGGTGATCGGTCTGCTCTACGACCGCTTCGGCGCGGTCCCCCTGGTGATCTTCTCCGTGGTCGTGCAGGGCGCCGCCCTGTTCGTCTTCCTGGGGCTGGTCCGGGGCAAGGGGGAACAGGCGCGGCCGGGAACCGAATAAGCCCGCGAAACCTTGCGGAGCCCCCGGTCGTTCCCTATGCTTAGAATTGAGGAAGGAGGACGGCATGCACCGGGAATCGGATCCGGAAAACCGCGAATGGCGCTTCCGATCCATCATGGATTCCATGCAGGACATCGTCTTCACCCTGGATACCGAGGGCCGGCATACGGGAGTCTACGGGCCCTGGGTGGCCCGGATGGGCCTGACCGCGGACCATTTCCTGGGAAAGACCTCGAGGGAGATCCTGGGCCCCGAGGCCGCCGCGGTCCACGAAGCAGCCGTTTCCCGGGCACGGAACGGGGAGTTCGTGGTCTACGAATGGACCGTCCCCGCGGACGGGCGGACCCTGCGATACCAGACCTCCCTGTCCCCGATACGGAACGCCGCCGGAATGGTCGAGGGGGTCGTGGGCATCGGCCGGGATATCACGGAGCGGTACGAGGCCCTGGTGCAACTCCGGCGCCGGGAGGAAGAACTCCGGGCCTCCTCGGAATACCTGCGCGCCATCCTGGACACGACCATAGACGGTTTCTGGGTCGTGGATTCCGACCGGCGCATCACCGAGGCCAACCGGGCCTACTGCCGCATGTCCGGGTACACCCGGGAGGAACTACAAGACCTTCGCATCAACGACATTGACTCGATAGAAGATCCTGCGGAAACGGCGGCCCGCATGGAGAGGATCTTCCGCACGGGCTCGGACATCTTCGAGACCCGGCACCGCCGGAAAGACGGAAGTCTCTTCGACGTGGAGGTGGCGGTCTCACGATACGACGATGCCTCCGGGACCCGGATGGTCTGCTTCTGCCGGGACATCACCGAGCGCAAGCGGAGCCAGGAGGAGCTCCGCCGCCAATTGGAGGACAAGACCCTCCTGCTCCGGGAAACCCATCACCGCATCAAGAACAGCTTCCTGGCCGCGGAATCCTTGCTGGGCCTGCAGGCTTCCAAGGCCGCGAGTTCCGAGGCGACGGACATGCTGAAGGGCGCCCAGGCCCGGATCGCGGCCATGCGGGTCCTGTACCAGAAGATCCTGGAAGCGAACCAGTATCGACGGGTGTCCCTGCGGCCCTACCTGGAGAGCCTGGGGCGCAGCATCCTTTCCGCCTACACCGCGGGCCCGGCGATATCCTTGGAGTTCGACCTGGAGGACCTGGAGGCGGACTCCGCCGTGGCCTTTCCCCTGGGGTCCATGGCCGCGGAGATCCTTACCAACAGCTTCAAACACGCCTTTCCGCCGGAAACCCCGGGCAAAATCCGCATGCTCCTACGCCGCGGGCCCGGGGGGCGGGGGATCCTGCGGCTCGAAGACGACGGCCGCGGCATCCCCGAAAACCTTAGAATCCGGGAGGCAAAAAGCTTCGGGCTGGCACTCCTTCGGATGATGTCGGAGCAGATCGGGGGATCCTTCCGGATCGAGTCGAAGCCGGGCCGCGGCACTTCCTGCGAGATCGAGTTCCCGGCGGACGCGTGAGCCCCGGGAAGACGCGGGCGCACCGGCGGATCCGGGGCGCCCGGCGGATCACTTCTTGGCCTTCAGATAGTCGTACGCCGCCTTGAAATCCTTGCCGATCGTCTTGGTGGCGTCGAGCATGGGGTTGAAGTCGCCACCGGACAGGTAGCTCTGGATCGGGCTCGTCCCGCCGGTGGCGCCGGGACCGGTGCCGGTCCCCGCCGTGCCGGAGCTTTCCCGTGCCAAGGCCAGGCCGTCCACGAACATGAGCTGGTCCGCCCGCAGGATGGAATCCTCGATTTCCTTGAGCCACGCGTCCGCGGTCTTGGGTTCCAGTCGACGGACGGCCAGGATCTTGTCCGCGATGGCGACCAGGGACTTGGCCTGTACCGTCGTCAGCGCCAGCTTCTTCTGCTCCTTGTCCATCGTGTGAATGTACCCGAAGACCCTTCCCAGGTCGTAAACCACCTCCAAATTTTCCCGGGCTTCCTGGACGGCCGGGTCGGGGGTGGTCTGTGCGGACGTGATGCCTATGGCGATAACCGCCAAGGCGATCAGAAAGATGAACTTCTTCATACTCGACTCCTATTCATAGCGCAAAGCCTCGATGGGATTCAGACGGGATGCACGGAAGGCCGGATACCCGCCGAAAAACAATCCGATCAACAGGGAAAAACCGAAGGACAAGAGGACGGAAAATCCCGTCACTTCGCTGGCCAAGCCTCCGAACCGGGAGAACGCCCAGGAGGATCCGAACCCCAGGGCGATCCCGATGAGTCCGCCTCCCACGGAAAGGATCACGGCCTCCGTCATGAACTGGGCGATGATGTCCCGGCTTTTCGCGCCCAGGGCCATCCGTACCCCGATCTCCCGGGTACGTTCGGTTACGGAAACCAGCATGATGTTCATGATGCCGATCCCGCCTACGATCAGACTGATGCCGGCTATGCCCCCCAGGAGGAGGGTGAAGGTGCCGGCCACGCCTTGGAGGGTGTCCAGGAGATCGAGCTGGTTGGCTACGTAGAAATCCGCGACATCCAGACTGGGGAGCCTGTGAAGCCGCAGGAGCTCCTCCTCGATCCGATCCTGGACCTGACGCATCACCTCCCCGGAGGCCGCCTGGACGTTCACCAGGGCGAACTTGTCCGATCCCGCGACATAGCGCTTGAAGGCGGAAATGGGTATGTAAACGGAGGAATCCGTCGTGTTGTCGCCCTTTCGACGAAGCACTCCCGCGACGCGGTAGCTCAACCCGTCGAGCCGCACCTTCTGCCCCGTCGGGTCCCCGGTCCCCCCGAACAGCTCCTGGTACACCTGGTCCCCGATCACGGCCACGGGTTTTCGGGCGGCCACGTCCGTGACGGTGAAGAATCCGCCCGCCGCGAGGGTGAGGTTCCGGATCCTGGGATACTCGACGTCGGTTCCCACGATCGTGACCGCCAGGTTGATCGAGCCGAACTTCGCCTGCCCCGAGGCGCTGGACTCCGGAGCGGCGAGCGCCACCAGCCCGGGGCCCAATCCGCGGATGGCTTTCAGGTCGTCCTCCGAAAGGGCCGGGACGATATTGGTGGTGCTTTTCCGCACCAGGCTGCCGCCCCGGGGCTGGCCGGAGTACACCAGCAGCAGATTCGATCCCAGGGATTGGAGGCTCGCTTCCACGGACCGCTGCGCCCCTTCTCCCAGGGCCAGCATCGCGATGACCGCCCCGGTCCCGATCATGACCCCCAGGGCGGTAAGCAGGGAACGGACCACGTTTCCGCCGATACTCCTCACGGACATCCGAAGGTTCTCGATTAGCGCGCCGATTTTCATACGCTCCACTCCCCGGACGAAACGTCCGCCAGGATCTTTCCGTCCTGGATCTGGATCACCCGGGCGGCCTGGCGGGCCACCTTGGGGTCGTGGGTGACCAGGATGATGGTGGCCCCCTCATCGTGGAGGGCGTGAAACAAGGACATGATCTCCACGCCTGTCTTGGTATCCAGGGCGCCGGTCGGCTCGTCCGCCAGTAGGATGGAGGGGCGGCCGGCCAGGGCACGGGCTATGGCCACTCTCTGCCTCTGCCCGCCCGACAACTCCGAGGGGACATGGTTCTCCCGACCTTCCAGGCCAACCTTGGCGAGCATCTCCAAGGCTGTTTCCTTTCTCCGCTTGAGGGAAACGCCCTGGTAGATGAGGGGCAGGCTGACGTTTTCCAAAGCCGATTCCCGGGGAAGCAGATTGAAGCTCTGGAAGACGAACCCGATCCTCCGGCTGCGGATCTCCGCAAGCTCATTCCGGCCCAGGTTCGAGGTCTCTTCCCCTGCCAGCTTGTAGGATCCCAGGGTCGGGGAATCCAGGCAGCCCAGGACGTTCATGAGGGTCGATTTTCCTGAACCGCTGGGTCCCACGATGGCCACGAACTCCCCGGCGGCGATGGAGAAATCGACACCGTCAAGGGCTTTGACCGTGGTCGGCCCCATGCGATAGTGCCGGGAGAGTTCTTTCACCTCGATCATTTGGGAGCCCCCGGAACCGGAATCGGCAGGACCGACTTCGTTCCCGTCTCCGCCGAGGCGGCGGCCGGGGCGGCTCCGGGTACGACGACCTGGGCACCTTCGTCGATTCCGGAGAGGACCGCAAGGTTGACGCCGTCGTCGGCTCCGATCTCCACCCGCTTCTTGACTATCTCCCCGTTCTCCAGGACCTCCAGGTAACTCCGCCCCCGGATCGTGGAAACCGCCTTCGAGGGCACCACCAATCCCTTGTCGGACCGTATCAGGATCGAGAAGTCCGCGCTCATGCCGGGTCTAAGGTTGCCTTCGGAGTTCGGTACGACGGCCCAGACGGTGAAAATGGAGATGTTGTTCACGATCTCCGCGATGGGGCTGACGCTCTCCACCGAGGATCGTAGAGGGGTATCGCCGACGGAGTCCCCGGAAATGGTGACCGCCTGCCCCGGCTGGATCCGTCCGATATCGTACTCGTCCACCTCCGCGCGAAGGCGCAGGCGGGAAAGGTCCCCGAACAGGGCTACCGGCCCGTTGGAACTGAGGAGATCCCCGGGACCCGCGTAGGCCTTCAGCACCGTCCCCGGAAAGGGAGCCCGTATCGTCGCTCCCCGGAGTTCCTGACGGGCCCGGTCGGCGGCCAGACGTGCCTGCCGCACCCGGAGCACGGACGCGTCCCGGGCGATCTGGGCGTTCCGTGCCGCCTCCTCCGCCAGGGTGAGTTTTTCCGGGCTGACGGCCTTGCCGGCCAGCAGGACCTTCGTGTCCTCCGCGTCCTTGAGCGCCCGCTGTAACGCGAGCTCGGACTTCTCGGCGTCCAGCTCCGCCTGTCCCAGGGAAAGTTCCGCCTGGGAAAGGTTGTTGCGGTATACGGAATCGTCCAGAGCGGCGACGATTCCGTCCTTCGGCACGAAGGCACCCTCCCTCTGAATCGAGAGAAGCACGGCCGGTGCCGGGGCCCGCAGGGTCGTCTGTTGGAAGGATTCCACGATCGCCGCGCCTTCCACGGCTACGGAGACGCTCCCCTTTGCGGCCGGCACGGTGACCGGCCCCGATGCCGGTTCCTGGGCGTCCTTCCCGCCCAGGGACGGGAGAACCAGGAATACGGCCGAGCCGAGCAGTACGGCGATACCGGCGGGGATCAGGATTTTCTTCAAGTTCACGGTTTATCTCCTTCAGGTTCGATGCCCGCCAGATCCCAGGCGTTCGAGGCGGCAAGGGCCTCCAGGTATGCCTGGCCGAGGGCGGATCGGGCTTTGGCTACGGAATTTGCGGACCGAGCGAGAAGCAATTCTTGAGCCGCCTCGTCTTCCGGCGTCAGTTGGCCCAGAGCTTGGCGGGCGCGGTTCGCGTCCGCCACTTCCGCCGCCAGCCGGGCCGCCCGCTCCGATTCCGCCAGACTGTCCCGGGCCTTGAGGTAGGCCGTATATTTGTTCCGCACGAGCAGATCGATCCCCTGCTCCAGAGCGGCCAACCGGCTTTCCTCCAGCTTCACCGCAGCTTCAAGGGCGGCTCGCCCGTCTGCGCCCCTCGGATTGATATTCCCGCTCACCAGGATGGAGATCGAAAGGGAGTTGTCCGGGGGGGTGGAATTGCCCACCACCGAGTCGGGGTTCACGTAGGGCCGCCAGTCGAGCCCAAGGTTCAGGGCTCCGCTCGAGGTTCCATATCCCAGGGACGCGGAGGCGTCCGGCACGGCATAGAGGATCTTGGGCGCGACGTTCAGGTTCAAGGAGGTATAGGATTCAAGGCCGCGGCGCGCGGATTCCAGTTTCTGCCGCTGGGCCAGGACAGCGGCTGTCCGGGAGCGGGCCGAACTGATGAGCAATCCGGGTTGGGGAAGCTCCTTCACGATAAAACCGAGATCGGGGGCCCGGAAAACCGGCAGGTCCAAGACGGCCAGACCCGGGTTCGCCCCGGTAGTCCCCTCCGCAAGTCCCGGACCGGGCCGGGACACTTCCAATCCGGCGGCGTATGCCAGGTTGAACCACGCGATTCGCGAGTCCATCCCCGCCTGGATTACCCGTTCCGCGGCGGCCTGGTACTCCGCCTCCGTGTCCGCCACGTCGGACAGGGACTCCAGGCCCCGGGAGGCTCGTCCCTTCACGGCATCGAGCCTGAGTCGATAATACCCGGCCTCCACCTCGGCCAGCTTCCGATTTTCCTGGGCCGTGTACGCGGACGAATACAGTCGAAACAATTCCGAATAGGCCTTGCCGAAGGACTCCTCTAGGTCCAGCCTCGCGATATCCGAGATCTCCCGGGCGGCGATCCGCTTTTCACGATCCGCGGGACTCGTTCCCAGGGGAAACAGTATGTCCGCCCGGATCCCGGTCTCCGCCAGGACCATGTCCCCGGGCTTGTCGTCATATCGTGCGGAAGGCGTAAGCGCGGCCTGGGCTCCCTGCCAGCCGGAAACCGAGGACAGGGTGCTCTCCCGCAGTTCCAGTCCCAGCCGGGCTTGCCGTACCAGGTCGTGGTCGCCGACCTTGGCAAGGACGTCCGCTTGGGAGATGGTGCCGGGCTCGGCAAAAAAAGTATGCGCGAACAAGATTCCGCACAGCAGGAGTATAGGACGTTTTTGCATTCTTCCCTCCGTTGT
>JBGSPT010000321.1:0-4805 GCA_041738475.1 Treponematales bacterium | reverse complement strand
GGGCGCCCCGGCCCAGGCGGCCAAGCTGGTCAAGCCCGGGGACTCGGTCCTGGTCCTGGGGGCGGGCGGCAAGTCCGGCCTACTGTGCCTCTACGAGTCCATCAAGCGAGCGGGACCCACGGGCCGGGTGGTGGCCAACATCCACTCCGAGCGCTCCCGGAAGGTCATCCAGGACCTCAAGCTGGCCCACGAGATCGTGGTCGGCGACGCCACCAAGCCCGTAGAGCTGATGAACGCGGTGCTCAAGGCCAACAAGGGCCGGGAGTTCGACATCGCAATCACCTGCGTGAACATCGCGGGCTGCGAGATGGCAAGCATCCTCCCGGTCCGGGACGGCGGCACGGTCTACTTCTTCAGCATGGCCACCAGCTTCACCCGGGCCGCCCTGGGGGCCGAGGGGATCGGCAAGGACGTGAACATGATCATCGGCAACGGCTACACCAAGGACCACGCCGAGATCACCCTCTGGGAGCTCCGGGAAAACCCGGCGCTGAGGAAGGTCTTTGAAGAGAACTACGTTAAGTAAACGGTGGACGGTGGTCGGTAAACGGAAGCGCAGCGGCCGCGTACAGGTTCCGCGCACACCGGAGCGGAAGGTGGGGACCGTACGGTCACCCTTCTTTCCGTCCACTGACCACAGTCCACCGTCAACTACGAAGGAGCCACCATGCCTGCCAGCGAATATCCGAAACTGAACCTCTCCAAGTCCATGTCCATGTTCGAGGAGGCCCAGAGGCTCTCCCCGGGCGGGGTCATGGGCATCCGAAGGCCCTACAACTTCATCCAGGGGGAGTACCCTATCTTCATCGACCGGGGCTACGGCGGCCACATCGTCGACGTGGACGGCAACGACTACATCGACATGCTCTGCGCCTACGGCCCGGTCATCCTGGGCTACGACGAGAAGGAGATCAACGACGCGGTCAAGCGCCAGATGGACGAGCGGGGCTTCTGCTTCAGCCTGGTCCAGCCGGCCCAGAACCAGCTGGAGCAGGCCATCGTCGACGTGGTCCCCTGCGCCGAGAAGGTGATCCCCGTCAAGACCGGCTCCGACGCCACGACCCTGGCGGTCCGGATCGCCAGGGGCTACACGGACCGGACCATGGTCCTGCGCTGCGGCTACCACGGCTGGCACGACTGGTGCGTGGAGAACCACGGCGGCGTGCCCGAGGAGATCCTGGCGCTCACGGACGAGTTCGAGTACGGGTCCCTGGAAGCCCTGGAGGCCAAGCTCAAGGAGCACGCGGGCAAGGTGGCCTGCGTCATCGTCACCCCCGTCGGGCACCCCCTGGCCAAGCCGGTCATGGCCCCGCCCAAGGGATATCTGGAGGGCGTGAAGGAGCTCGTGAAGAAACACGGCGCCGTCCTCGTGTTCGACGAGATCCGCACGGGCTTCCGGGCCGCCCTGGGGGGCGCCCAGGAACGCTACGGAGTGACCCCGGACCTGGGGACCTTCGGCAAGGCCCTGGCCAACGGCTACGCCATCTCCTGCGTGGCGGGCAAGGCCGAGATCATGGACGTCTGCCAGTCCAAGGTCTTCGTCTCCTCCACCTTCTTCCCGAACTCCCTGGAGATGGTGGCGGCCCTCAAGTGCCTGGAGATCCTCAAGCGCGAGGACGTCCCGAACTCGATCTGGGCCCGGGGCACCAAGTTCCTGGAGCGCCTGCGGAAAGTCGTGGCCGACTCGGGCTGTCCCGCCACGGTCAGCGGAATTCCCCCCATGCCTTTCGTGACCTTCGAAAAGGCCCCGGGGGACGAGGAGAAGGCCTACAAGGCCCGCCGGGAATACTTCTACACCCAGACCATCCGCCGGGGGCTCTTCATCCAGCCCTTCCACCACTGGTACATCGCCCACCGGCACACGGACGCGGACCTGGACAAGGCCCTGTGGGCCATCGGGGAGTCCCTGGAACTGACCATGAAGAAGTATCCGGTGGGGAAAGCGTAATAAGGCGGTAGGACACGGAGGGAAAGGGCCTGGAACCATAGGACAGACAGGATGGACAAGATTGAGAACGGATTAACAGGATCAGGTTTGGGAGATTCGCAATTCTCCCCTCCTATCTTGTTCATCCGTCTTTCATCCTGTTCATCCTGTCTGCTTTCTGGTTCCACGCCCTTCTCACCGCCTCTGTGGTTCGATCGATAAAGGAGTACCTATGCTCGATTCCAAGATCGTCATAACCTGCGCCTGCACGGGAGCGGAGACCACCAAGGCCCACAACCCCGCCCTTCCGACCACCGCCGAGGAGATCGCGGACACCGCGGCGGCCTGCCGGGAGGCGGGGGCCGCCATCCTCCACCTCCACGTCCGGGACGAGAACGGCAAGCCCACCCAGGACCCCAGGGTCTTCCGGAAGGCCATCGACCTCATCCGCAAGCGCACGGACATAATCGTGGAGATAACCACCGGCGGGGCCGTGGGGGACAGCGCCGAGGAGCGCCTCCGGCCGGTGACGGAACTGGAGCCCGAGATGGCCTCCCTGGACTGCGGGACCGTCAACTTCGGGGACGACTACATCGTGAACACCCTGCCGGTCATGCGGAAGTTCGCCGAGGAGTTCCGTCGCCGGAAGGTCCGGCCCACCCTGGAGTGCTTCGACCTGGGTCACGTCTTCTCCAGCCGCATCCTGATCAAGGAAGGCCTCCTGGAGCCGCCCTACCATTACGGCCTGGTGATGAACGTTCCCGGGGCGGTGCCCTTCACCCTGGACACGATGGAGTCCTTCGTCCGGGCCCTGCCCGAGGGGGCGGACTACACCCTGATGGGGATCGGCCGGGCCTCCCTGCCGGCCCAGTACGCGGCGATCGCCCGGGGCGGGTGGATCCGCGTGGGATTCGAGGACAACGTGTACTACTCCAAGGGCGTGCTGGCGGAGTCGAACGCCCAGTTCGTGGCCCGGGCCGCCCGGCTGGCCAAGGAGGCGGGACTGTCGCCCGCGACCCCCGCGGACGTGCGGGCGTATTTGAAACTGAGGTGAACGGTAAACGGTGGACAGTGAACGGAAGTGGTTGCACAACGCGGCGGACATCCACGCTAAGTCCTTGAAATTGGCTGCATCCTAGGCTCATTCCTGTCCACCGTCCACTGTCCACCGTCCACTACAAAGGAGCCTTCATGAACGAGTACCGTACCAGCGACTACAAGCGTATCCCCCTCTACGCGAACGTGCCGGAATCGGACTGGAACGATTGGCACTGGCAGATGAAGAACGACATCAAGGACGTGGAAACCCTGTCCAAGGTGGTGCCCCTATCGGAGGCGGAGAAGAAGGACATCGAGGCGGTCCTCAAGCGCTTCCGCATGGCCATCACCCCCTACTACGCCTCCCTGATCGACCCCGCGGACAAGTTCTGCCCGGTCCGGCTCCAGGCGATCCCCCGCCTGCCGGAGACCTTCGAGGACCCCGCGGACGAGGACGACCCCCTCCACGAGGACGTGGACTCCCCGGTCCCCGGCCTGACCCACCGCTACCCGGACCGGGTCCTCCTTTTGGTCACGAACATCTGCTCCATGAACTGCCGCCACTGCACTCGGCGCCGCCTGGTGGGCTTCGAGGACGTGCACATGTCGGACGCCAACATCGACGCGGCGGTGGAGTACATCCGGAAGACCCCGATCGTGCGGGACGTCCTCATCTCCGGGGGGGATCCCCTGGTGCTCTCGGACGAAAAGCTGGAGCGGGTCATCCGGAAGCTGAGGGAGATCGAGCACGTGGAGATCATCCGCATCGGGTCCCGGGTCCCCGTGGTGATGCCCCAGCGGATCACGGACAACCTGGTTTCCATGCTGGCCAAGTACCACCCGATCTACCTCAACACCCACTTCAACCATCCCAAGGAGATCACCGCGGAGGCCCGGGCGGCCTGCGAGAAGCTGGCGAACGCGGGCATACCCCTGGGCAACCAGAGCGTCCTGTTGCGGGACGTTAACGACTGTCCCATGACCATGAAGAAGCTGGTCCAGAAGCTCCTGACCATCCGGGTCAAGCCCTACTACATCTATCAGTGCGACTTGTCCATGGGGATCAGCCACTTCCGGACCTCCGTGTCCAAGGGGATCGAGATCATCGAGAACCTCCGCGGCCACACCACGGGTATGGCGGTTCCGACCTTCGTGGTGGACGCCCCGGGGGGCGGCGGCAAGACCCCGGTCATGCCAAACTACCTGATCACCCAGAACGAAAAGAGGATCGTCCTGCGCAACTACGAGGGGGTGATCACCACCTACACGGAACCGGACACCTACGTGCCCCGGTGCCCCGAGGGCTGCGAGTTCTGCGAGGACGAACTCTTGAAGCCCCAGGACGGGGTGGCCACCCTGCTGGCGGGCCAGAGGCTCTCCCTGGAACCCAAGGACCTCAAGCGGTTCCATCGCGGACACCGCTCCTAAAGGCCGCCGTGCTGGACCGGGCGGAGGACTTCCTGGGCCGGGTCACCTTCGTGACCGGCCCGGAGAAACACTGCGGAAAGACCACCTTCCTCAACCGGGTCCTGGCCCTGGTCCGTGCCGCGGGGGAGAGGCCCGCCTTCCTGTCCGTCGGCTACGACGGGGAAGCCCGGGACTCCCTCTCGGCCGCCCGCAAGCCCGCCGTGCCCGTGGCCCCCGGGGACGTGGTGGTAAGCGCCGAGCGGTTCCTCCGGGACGGGCGCATCCTGCCGGAGATCCTGGAAATTTTCCCGGGAAGCTCCGCATTCGGGCGGATCTGCGCGGCCCGGGCGAGGCGGCCGGGCCGCATCGTCCTGGTGGGACCCGAGGGGAACGAGGGCGTGGCCCGGGTCCTGGCCTTCCTACGGGACGAGGG
>JBGSPT010000313.1:0-3960 GCA_041738475.1 Treponematales bacterium | reverse complement strand
CGGCCAGGCCGGCCAGGGCTTCGGCGCAGCGGAGGGCATCCGCCGCGGAGTCGAGGCTCACGAAGACGTCGAAGGCGCGGCGGTAATAGTGGAAGGCGTCCTCCCTCGCGCCCTGGCCCCGGGACAGGACGGCCAGGGCTTCCAGGTCGGCGGCTATCCCGGCGGAGTTCTCCGCCTTCCGGTCCGCCTCAAGGGCCTGCTTCAGCAGTTCCAGGGCGGACTGGGTGTTTCCCTTTTTATGGGCGATGTTTCCCAGCAGGTACAGATTGGCGCCGTATTCGGCCAGCCGCTTGAGCCGTTGGTTGATGCCCGCCGCGCGCCGAAGGTCGGTCTCAGCCGATTCCCACTCGCCCCGGTCCCGGTAAACCACGGCCCGGTCGTGGAGCAGGACGGCCAGGGTCCTCTCGTCCCGGGCGGAGAGCGGAACGGCCTCCTGGAAGGCTTCCATCGCCGCGTCCGCCTCCCCTCGGGCGTAGAGCGCCTCCCCCAGGTTGGCCAGGGCCAGGGCCCGGAAGGAAGGATTCTTCAGGGGTCCGGCGTAATCCAGGGCCTCCCGGAAGGTCGCCTCCGCGTCGTCCAGGCGGCCCGCGGCCAGGTAGACCCTGCCTACGGAATTCATCGAGATGACGACACCTTCCACGTTGTCCACCGCGCGGTTTTCCCGGAGGGACTCCTCGTAGAACCGCAGGGCCGAGGCGTAGTCGCGCTTGGCCAAGAATCCGTCCCCGAGTTTGGAGTACTCGGCGGCCTGGTTCTTGCGGGCCACGACCTCGGCAACGGGCTTGGGCGCGGAGGAGCACGAAGCCAGGACGGCCAGGGCCGCCAGGAACAGGGCCGCCCGGGCCGCGGTTCGGGTTTCCCGGGCGATTCGGGTGTCGGATGTCCGGAATCCGCTCATTGGAAATCCCCCTCGCGCATGCTTCTGTAGAGCGACTGCTGCTCCTGACGCTCCGGGATGCCCTTCCGGAGCAGCGGATTGTTTTTAAGGCCCTCCAGGACATCCTGGGTCTTCTGGAGGGTGGTCTTGCCCTCCTCCAGGAGGGATGCGATCTTGGGCATCTCGGAGCTCAGGGAACCCATGATCTCCCGGAGGCTTTTGATGCTCCGCTCCACGTCCCCCATCATGCCCAGGACCTTGTTGTACAGGGCGTTGTTGTCGTCCAGGAAGGTCTTGAGGGAGCCTTTGGGATCCAGGAGCTTGGGCACCAGGCCCGTGGGATCCTCCATCTCCTTTGCGGCGAGGGCCAGGCTGGCGGACACGGCGTTCACGGACTCCAGGATGCCCTGAAGCTCCGTCAACAGCGCGCCGGTCCGGCCTTCCACGTCCTCTATGAGGTTCGAGGCCCCCGCGACCGCCCGGGGGAGCTCTGCGGCGGCCTTGGACACGTCCCCGACGATGGATCCCAGGGGCCCGGTGCTTTGTCCCGCCAGGGCGCGGTTCACCTCGGTTAGGGTGCGGTTCACGGTGACCAGGGTGCGGCTGGCGTTCTCCAGAAGGGGATTGAGGCCTGCTATGAGGCGGGAGATGGTGTCGTCCCGGGGCGGGATCTCCGCCAGGTCCTGCTCGATGATCGCCAAGCCCTCCGGCGAATCCGCGGCGGGGATATAGGAGCCTTCGGCCAGAACATCCTCCCCCCTGCCGGGATGGAACAACAGCTGGCTCCCCAGGCCGATGGGGGAGACCGAGAGTTCCAGGAGGGAGTGCTGGCGGACCTTGGGGTAGTAGGTATCGTAGATGTCGAAGACCACGTCCACCTGGTTTTCCTCGGTCAGGGTGATCCGTCTGATCTTGCCGATCTGGAAGCCCCGCATGAGGATGGCCGTGCCCGGTGGGATGCCCGTACCGGAGCTGAACCGGGACTTGAACTCGTAGTTCTTGGCGAACCAGCGCTGGTTCGCCCCCAGAAGGATCACGATGACGCACAGGAGCCCGACGGCCACGAGGACGAAGAGACCCACGACGCGGTCTGCGTGCTTGATGCGGAACTTCATGTACCTCTCTCCCCGTCCGCCCCGTCATCGGCGGACCGCTGGTCTTCGGAAGGTTCCCGGGCTTGGCGAATCACGGTGACCGGGGACTCCGCCGCTCCGCGCGCCCGGGCGCCCCGCGCCCGGAGCCTCGCGACAAGTCCCGCCGTCTCGGGAACCTCGCTCGCCACGATTTCGTCGTAGTGCCCCGCCGCGGCGATGCTGCCGTCCCGGATGATCACGATCCGGTCCGCCGCCCGGTGCACCCATCCCATATCGTTCGTCACGAGGAGTACGGACTTCCCCGCTTCCTTCAGGGAGTCCAGCACCGCCTGGACCCGTTCCTTGGCATCCTCGTCGAGTCCCGAGGCGGGCTCGTCCAGGAAGACCAGTTCGGGATCCAGGACCAGGGCCCGGGCTATGGAGACGAGCTTCTGCTCTCCCGTGGAGAGCTCCGCCGGCCGGAAGGCCAGGCCCTCCACGTAGCCCAGCCGATCGGCCAGTTCGCGCACCCTCTCGGCCACTTCGCTCTCTCCCATCCAGGGCCGGTGGATCCGGAGGGGAAGGGCGATATTGAAGAAGATCGTCTGGTTGGCCCAGAGGGCGGAATCCTGGAACACGAAGGAGGTTCGGCTCCGGAAGTACCTCTCCTCGTCCTCAGAAAAGGCGGCGAGGGATGTTCCCCGGAAAAGGACCGTCCCGGAATCGGGGACCAGGAGTCCCGCGGCGGTCTTGAGCAGGGCGCTCTTCCCGCTCCCCGCGGAGCCCAGGACGGCGGTGATCGCCCCCTCCGCGAAGGCGACGGAGACCTCCTTGAGAATCTCGTAGTTTCCGGAGGCGGTGGAAACGGAGCGTAATTCTATGACCGGGTTCGACGCTTCCTGGCCCATCCGCGCCTCACGCGTACTGCATCAGAGTGATCACCACGTCCGCGAGTATGCAGAGCATGAAGCTCTGGCCCACGGCCCGGATGCCCGCCACGGGGATCTCCGTGGAAGCCCGGGAAACGGAAAAACCCTGGAAGGAGGAGACTACGGAGATGATGGTTCCGAACACGATCGACTTGCCCAGTCCCGACAGGATGTCCGTGACCGTCAGGGTGGTCAGGAGGTTGCGGAAATACTCCTGGAAACCCACGGGACGTACCACCTGTACGACCAGGAAGGACCCCAGGAGGCCGAAGATGTTGAAGTAGATCGTCAGGATCAGCAGGGACACCACCATCCCCAGGAAGCGGGGGACCACCAGGAAGGATATCGGGTTGACTCCCACCGAGAGGTAGGCCTCGATCTCGTGATGAACCACCATGGTTCCCAGCTCCGTCGCGATGGCGGTGCCGGACCGGGCGATCACCACGAAGGCGGTCAGGAGGGGACCCAGTTCCCGGGTGATGACGATGATGAGGATGGTGTAGAGAAGCTGGCTCTGGCCGAACTGGGGCAGGAGGGAGGTACCGATTACGATGATGGCCGCCCCGATGCCCAGGGACATGACCGCGTTGATGCGGAGCGCCTCGAAGCCCGTGAAAAGGATCTGCATGACCAGAACCTTGTAGCCCACCTGCCGGCGCCGGAAAAATCGCACGGTCTCCCGGAGCACGTTCGCGAAGAACCCCAGGCCGTAGAGGAAGGAATCGAATCTGGTCCGTACCGCTTTGCCGATTGAGTCGATCATCCGGGGTGTCCTGGATACAGTATGGACCAGGACGGCCTCCGAATCAATGCGGTCCGGCATCGGCATTGGAACCAAAGGAGGGACAGGATGGACAGGATGAAAGAAGGATGAACAGGATCAGTATGGAATATGCAAAATCCCGGACACTCATCCTGTTAATCCGTCCAAATCCTGTCTATCCTGTCCGATCTCTCCTGGAACCTTTATTTCCATGTGGATATGTATTTGAAGGCGGCATTCGGGGCGGGCGGGGAGGATTCGTGCCGCGACCAGCCGCCCGGAAGCCCCAGGGCCCGGGCGGCGGCCTCGAAGTGGCGC
>JBGSPT010000275.1:0-3070 GCA_041738475.1 Treponematales bacterium | reverse complement strand
CCTCGGACGCGGCCCGCACCTCGGACTCCGTGCCCGAGATGAAGAGCCGGCCGAAGCGGCCGAAGGGATTGAAATGAACCAGCTGGATCTCCGAAGCCTTCTCTGCGGCGTTGGCCGCCAGGACGATGTTGGCCGCGGGCTCCACCTCCATCACCAGCAGGGTCTTGCCGGGCAGGAGCAGGGCACCCTTCCGGGTCTTGTTGATCTGCTGGGCCTGGTAGGGGTTAACCTTGCTGATGATTTTTGAGGACACCACCGAGGGCCGTATCCGGTCCGACGCGGACAGCCCGCAGGCCGCCAGGATCGACTGGCCCGCGTCCTTGACCGAGTCCACGGACTCCGAATGCAGTTCCAGGAGGCCGAACTCCCGTTCCACCATCTGGAGCCCCGGCTTGGCCAGGGTCGACTTCAGGGCCGCGTCCAGGAGGTTGTAGACCTCGCTGCCCGGGGCCAGTTCCAGCCACAGCTCCGCCATCCCCGCCAGGGGCACGTCGCCGTCCAGCTCGGAGCCCAAGAAGGCGGCGTACTGGGGCTGCATGCTGTCGATGAAGACGTAGGAGCGCAGCTGGAATCCCGAATCCGGCATCCTGGTCTCCCCTTATTTCTTCGGGACAGCGGGGATCAGGGCTACCGTCTCGTCGCTGGGCTTGGGGATGATGTGCACCGACACCAGTTCTCCGAGCTTCTTGACCGACGCGGCTGCGGCGTCCACCGCGGCCTTCACGGCCCCGACGTCGCCCTGGACGAAGACGGACACGAGCCCGCCGCCCACTTCCTTGGTCCCCAGGACCTCCACGCTGGCGGATTTGACCATCGTATCCACGGCCTCGATCGCGGCCACGTAGCCGCGGGTCTCGATCATTCCCAACGCTTTCATCAACTCGTCCTCCTGTTCGAAATTATCTCCTTGCCGTTCAAGAACACATGATCCAAAATAGCCACCACCGCGGCGTCGCAGGGGATCTTTTCCAGTCCCGCCGCCTTGAGGGCCGCTCCCCCCTGGGCCACGGCCACCGTGTCCCCGGGACCCGCGCCCACCGCATCGATCGCGATGACCAGTCCCCCCTCCGGCTCCCCGGCCGGTCCGAGCCCCCGCACCACGAGGAGCTTGGACCCCGAGATGCCCGGGGATTTTACCGACGAGTCGGCCTTTCCGACGACCTGGGCCAGAAGCATTGCTCTACCTCCCGCGCCTTCAGCGCTTCAGGATCTCCGCCAGACAGTCCAGAGCGTAATCCAGATCCTCGGGTTTCGTGAAGAAGTGATGGGCGAAGCGGATGACGTCCCCTCGGGCGGAGGCCACGATCCCGCGCTCCCGAAGGGCCACCTCCACGGCATGGGAGTCCGAACCCACCCGGAAGGCGGTAGTCGGAGCCTTGCGCCGAACGTCCTGGGGGCTGGCGATGTCGAAGCCCCTGCGGCGGCCGCCCTCCAGGCTATGCTCGGAAAGCCTGTCCGTCCAGGACTGGATGGCCTCGGTCCCGATCTCGTTGATGATGGACATCCCCGCCCGGGCGATGTAGGAGGTTAGAACCGGAGGCGTTCCGTTGTCGAAGCGGCGAGCGTCTCCCGCGAAATCCAGGTGATGGATGTCGAAGGCGAAGGGGTTTTCCATGCCGAACCAGCCCGTGAAGGCCGGGCGCATGTAGGGGATCAGCTCCTTCTTCACGTAGACGAAGGCGATGCCGGGGATGCCCAGCAGGTATTTGAGGTTCCCGGAGCTCAAAATGTCCACGTCCAGGGCCTTCACGTCGATAGGGTGGGTGCCGATGCCCTGGTAGGCGTCCAGGTAGGCCAGGGAGCCCTGGGCGTGGACCATCTCGGTGATCGAGGCGATGTCCTGCTTGAAGCCGTTATAATAGTAGACATCGCAGAAAGACGTGATCAGGGTGTCCTTGTCCACCGTCCGGGCGTAGTCGTCCAGCTCGATCATCCCGTTCTTGGCGGGGATGAACTGGACCTTGGCCCCGTATTTCTCGTTTGCCAGCCACACCAGACCCACGGTGGGGAACTCCACGTCCGTGACGACCACCTTCTTCCGCTTGCCCCCGAAATCCAGGGAGGATGCGATAGTACTGGTGATTTCCGAGACCGAGGTTCCGACCGCGACCTCCTCGGGGTCCGCGTTGATGATCCGCGCGAACTCCGCCTTGGCCAGGTTGACTTCCTGGACCCAGCGGTCCCAGTCCATGCCCATGTGGCCCCAGCTGTCCAGATAGGCCTCCGCTGCAGCCCGGGTTCGGTCGCACTGGGGGGACTGGGAGCAGTTGGCCAGGTGCACGGCCTCCTTGAGGATAGGGAACCGGGCCCTCCAGGCCTCGATGTCGTAACCGTCGGGGCCCGAGCCGCCGGAACCTGCACGCGGAACCGCGGCCGGAGCGGAGGAAGGGCGGAAGGTTTCCGGGACGAAGGAAGCCGCGGACCGGGAGGGGGTCGACGAGGAGATCCGCGGGTTGGCCGCGGGGGCGTCGGAACCCGGGGCTACGACGACGATCCCGTAGCGCTCGCAGTTTTCCCGGGCGATGCCCGTGAGCCGGTCGTTCGGGCCCAGTACGAGCCGGCCGCTCCCCGACTTGGCGAGGGCCTCTATATCTTCCCCTGTGACGTAGTTGATCATTCGGCGCGCTCCCTGAGAATTGGTAGTGCCGAGTATAGAACGGTTCGAAGAATGGCGCAAGCAAAAAAGGCAAGGAATATACAAATTGTATAGTTGTGTCTGCCAAAATAGTGCAATATGAACGATAACAACCCCGCCGCAACCATTTTGCATGAATACCGGAAAGCCCGTACCCCGCCCGCATATGTGCCGGCCTCTCCGTCCCTCTTCCGTGCTATACTCTTCCCTAAATATCGGAACCCAAGGAAAACCATGCAAAACCCCGGATCCCCGAGGTGCGGGACGCCCGCCGTACCCTCGCCCGCCTGTCCCTGCTGGGACTCTCCGTGGGGGACGCCTTCTTTTCCGCCGTGCTCGACGTGCTCGGGTCCGGCAGGGTTCGGGAGGGGATCGGGAAGGTCCGGGCTCTGGGAGACGTCCCGGCCGCGCGGGCCGCCTGGAGCCTCGGCTCCG
>JBGSPT010000183.1:0-3278 GCA_041738475.1 Treponematales bacterium | reverse complement strand
GCCCCGGCGTGACCCATGCGCTTGCCCGCGGGGGCGTTCCGGCCGCCCAGGAAGGCGACCAGGGGTTTATTGAAGGCTCCGGACTCGATGGCCTCGGCCACCTCCTCCTCCATGGTCCCTCCGAGCTCGCCGATGATGACCACCGCGTCGGTTTCCGGATCCGCCTGGAAGTCCGGCAGGAACTCGGCGAACCGGGTTCCCGGCACGGAGTCGCCCCCGACGCCCAGTAGGCTGGACACGCCGAAGCCCGCCCGGACGATCATGGCGGCCACCTCGTTGGTCAGGGACCCGGACCGGGTCATGACCCCGATCCGGCCGGGCCGGTATACCCGCTCGATCCAGAATGGGAACATCCCCATCATGGCCTTGCCCGGGGAGATGACTCCGGAGGTGTTCCCCCCCACGACCCGGGACCCGCAGGACCGGGCGGCCGCCCGTATCTCCAGTGCCTCGTGCAGGGGAATCCCGTCGGCGATGGTGACGACCTTGCGGATCCCCGCGTCCAGGGCCTCCAGGACGGCGTCCTTGGTGAACCGGGGGGGCACGAAGAGCATGGCCGCGTCCGCGGGGTGTTCCGCCACGGCCCGGCGCACGGTGTGGTAGACGGGCACGCCCTCCACGGACTGCCCCTCCTTGCCCGGGGTGACCCCGGCTACGACGTCCGTGCCCAGGTCCCGCATGTGCCTGGTCCAGAAGGTCCCCTCCCCGCCCGTGATCCCCTGGACCAGGACGCGGTCGGACCGGTCGATGAACACGCTCACTTCGAGCCTCCCGTCTTCGGCGCCGCGCCGGAAGCGCGTGAGGCTGCGGCCAGGGCCACGGCCTTCCGCACGGCCTCCTCGGTGTCGAACAGGGGTGAAAGGCCCAGGGAGCGCAGGGTCTCCACGGCCTTCTCTTCCCCGGTGCCCCGGATGCAGGCCACGATGGGGCACTTCGGGGAAAGGCGCTTCACCGCGTCCGCGATCCCCTCGGCCATGACGTCCGCCCGGGCGATGGTCCCGAAGGTTACGATCAGGATGACCTTGGGATCGTTCTTGAGGCACAGCTCCATGGCCCGGACGGCCTTCTTGTAGTTAGGACCACCGAACTCCAGGTAGTTGGCCACCGAGCCCCCCTCGTCCACGATCAGGTCGTAGACCACGGTGGTGAGGCCCGCGCCGGCGCACATGAGGGAGATGTCCCCGTCGAACTGGAGGTAGGGGATGCCCTCCGCGGCGGCTTCGAAGGCGGCGTCGGAATCGTAGTAGTCCCGGCCGGGCTCCCGGCCGGGGTGGCGGAAGAGGGAGTTGTCGTCGATCGCGAGTTTTCCATCCCCCGCGACCACCCCGCCTTCCTTGGTCAGGAAGAGGGGGTTGATCTCCGCCAGCTCCGCGTCGTTCTTCCGGAAGACCCGCCAGAGGGCTTCCAGGATGCCCGCGGTCTTCTTGGCGGCGTCGCCTTCCAAGCCCAGGGCATAGGCGACGTTCCGGGCCCGGTAGGGTGAAAGGCCCTCCGCCGGGGGCACCCGCTCCCGGACGATCTTCTCCGGGGAGCGGGCGGCCAGGTCCTCGATCTCCACGCCCCCCTCGGAGCAGGCCAGGACCACGGCCTCGGCCGAGGCGGGATCCACGGTGATCGAGAGGTAGAGCTCCCGGTCGATGTCCACCGCCTCCTCAACAAGGATCTTCCGGACCCCGTGGGGACTTCCGAAGAGTGCGGCCGCGGTGTCCCGGGCCTCGGTCTCCGATCGGACCAGCTTGATAAGTCCCGCCTTGCCCCGGCCGCCCCGGAGGACCTGGGACTTGAGGACGCAGGGGAAGCCCGCTTCCCGGGCCGCCCGGGCGGCCCCGTCGGGGTCCGTCGCCAGGGCGGACCGGGGCACGGGAATGCCCTCGGTCTTGAAGACTTCCTTGGCCTCGTGCTCGTGGAGTTTCATGGGCGCCTCACTTGCCGTACTTGGCCCAGAATGAGCCGAAGATCTCCTCGTCCGAGGGGCGGTTCGGCGCCAGAGGCAGGGCCAGCCAGGTCACGTTCACGAAGTGCTTCCAGTGGATGTTCTCGGTGGTAATGTTCCCCCCCCAGGTTCCGCAGCCCAAGGTGACCGTGGAGGGCATCCCGTTGGCGAAGGTGCCCCCGTTCCCGGAGGCCATGCCCTGGCGCACCATGATCCGGCTGGACCGCATGGTCTCGCCCATGGCCAGGATGTAGTCCTCCCGGGAGGTGAAGATCCCCGAGGAGTGGCCGGTGCCGCAGGCGTCGGTGATCAGGACCACCGCCTCCAGGCCGGACCGGAAGTCCGGACACTTCCACAGGGCCAGGACCGGGGAAATCTTTTCCTGGGCCCACTTTTCCGGCTCGGGTCCGCCCGGCCGGGGAAGCTCGGCCTCCACCATGAGGACCTTGGTGCCCGGGGGAACGGCAATCCCGGCCCCGGCTGCGACGGCCTCGGCGGAGCGGGCGATGACCTTGGGGTTCAGGGCTTCCTTGCCGTCCGGGCCGACGGGCCAGATCCAGGAGCGGAACCTTTCCTTTTCCGCGGGGGAGCAGAGGTGTGCCCCCTTGGCGCGCATCGCCCGGACGAAGGCGTCGTAGACGTTCTCGCAGGCCACCACGGAGTTCTCGCTGGAGCAGGAGGTGGCGTTGTCGAAGGCCTTGCTCACGGAAATCTTGGCCGCCGCGTCCTCGGGGTCCGCGTCCTCGGCCAGGAGTTGGACCGCGTTTCCGGGTCCCACCCCGTAGGCGGGGGTTCCGGAGGAATAGGCCGCCTTGACCATGGGGCCGCCCCCGGTGGCCACCACCAGGTCCGCCTGGCGCATGAGCTCAGCGGTTCGTTCTATGGAAGGCTCCTCTATGCACTGGACCAGATCCTCCGGGGCCCCGACCTGCCTGAGGGCTTCCCTCATGAAGTCGCAGGCCAGCTTGGAGGCTCCCTTGGCCTTGGGGTGGGGGGCGAAGATCACGGCGTTCCGGCCCTTCAGGATGGAAAGGCCGTTGGAGGAGGGGGTGGCCGTCGGATTGGTGACCGGGGCCAGGGCCCCGACGACCCCGACGGGCTTGGCGAACTTGAGAATCCCTTTCGCCTCGTCCCGCTCGATGAGCCCCACGGACTTGGCGGTCCGGATGTCCCGGAGGACCCCCATCACCTTGTTCTTGTGCTTGGTGATCTTGTCCTCGTAGACCCCCATTCCCGTCTCGACCACCGCGGCCCGGGCCAGGCGGGCGATGTTCTCGTCCTTGTACACCGACCAGCCCACGGCCATGCAGACCTCGTCGGTCCGGGCCTGGTCCCAGGCCGCGGC
>JBGSPT010000174.1:0-7087 GCA_041738475.1 Treponematales bacterium | reverse complement strand
GACACCGTCGCGCCCCGGTCCGCGGGAAGCGGGCCGGTCATGAAGGCAGGGATCCCCGGAAGTGGCAGGCCGCCCGGTGTCCCTCCCCGGCGCCCGGGATCCCCTCGAGCCTCGGATCCTCCTGGGAGCAGACTTCCCGGGCATAGGGACAGCGGGGTCGGAACCGGCACCCCGAGGGGATCCGAGACGGGTTCGGCGGCTCCCCTTTCAACAGGAGTCGTCTCCGTCCGGCCCGGGGTTCCAGCCGGGGCATCACGTCCACCAGGGCCCGGGAGTAGGGGTGGACCGGCCGGGAGATGACCTCCTCCGCGGAGCCTTCCTCGACGATCCTTCCCAGATACAGGATGGCGACCCGGTCCGCCAGGAGCCAGGCCAGGGACAGGTCGTGGGTGATAAAGGCGAAGGCTACGCCGTGCCGTTCGCGGAGGGAGGCCAGGAGCCGTACGATTCCGGCTCGCACCGACAGGTCCAGCATGGAGACCGGCTCGTCGGCCACGATGAACCGCGGACCCAGGATGAGGGAGGCGGCGATCGCGGCGCGTTGCCTCTGGCCCCCGGACAGCTCGTGGGGATAGCGGTCCAGGTAGTCCCGGGCGGGCCGAAGGCCCGCCTCCTCCAGGGCGGCGGCCGCCCGGTCCCTCAGCTCCCCCCGGGAGGCCAGGCCGTGGACCCGCAGCGGTTCCGCCACGATCTGGAGGACCGTGTCCTTGGGGTTCAGGGACTGATAAGGGTCCTGGTAGATCATCTGGGCGGAGCGGCGGAATCCGGATAGGCCGGTTCGGTCCAGGGTGTAGACGTCGGAGCCGTCGAAGGTAACGGTTCCGGACACACGGCGCTCCTCCGACAACCGGAGCAGGGCCTTCCCGGTGGTGGTTTTCCCGCACCCGGATTCCCCCACCAGGGCCAGGATCTCCCCGACCCCGATGGAAAGGTCCACGCCGTCCAAGGCGCGGACCGTCCCGCGGTCCTTCCCGGACAGGCCCTCGAAAAACCCGGTCCGGACCGGAAACCGCACCGCGAGATTTTCCGCTCTCAACAACTCACTCATGCCGAATCCCCCCGGGGGTGCAGTACACCAGGTGCCCCCCTCCCAGGTCCAGAGGGGGAGGCGCGCCGCGAAGGCAGTCCCCGGACGCCCGGGGACAGCGGGGCGCGTAGAGGCAGCCCGGGATATCCCCGGACAGGTCCGGGGGATCCCCGGCTATGGATTCCGGAAGCTCCCGGGAACCCCCTACCCGGGGAAAGGAGGACACCAGCCGTCGAGTGTAGGGATGGGCGGGCCGGGACGCGAGGTCCGTAATGGGAGCGATCTCCGCCACCCGCCCGGCGTACATCACCACCGCGCGGTCGCAGACGTCTCCGAGCACCGACAGGTCGTGGGTGATGAGGATCATGGAGAGGTCGAACTCCTCCTTCAGGCGCTCGATCAGTTCGAAGATCTGGGCCTGGACCATCACGTCCAGGGCCGTCGTCGGCTCGTCCCCGATCACAAGCCTCGGATGGAGGGCCAGGGCCATGGCGATCATCACCCGTTGGCGCATGCCCCCCGAGAATTCGTGGGGGTACTCCCCGGCCCGGCGCCCCTCGATGTCCACGAGCTCGAACAGGCGCTTGACCCGGCGTACCGCCTCGGCGTGCTCGATGTCCTCGTGCTCCAGGATGGCTTCCACGATCTGGTCCCCGACCCGTTGGACCGGATTGAGGGCGTTCATGGCCCCCTGGAAGATCACCGACGCGTCCTTCCAGCGGTAGGCCCGGAGCTCCCGGTCCCCCATGCCCAGCACGTCCCGGCCGTCGAAGAGGATGGAGCCCCCGTCCACCCGGCCCCCCTCGGGCAGGAGCCGCAGGGCGGCCAGGGCGGTGGTGGTCTTGCCGCAGCCGGATTCGCCCACCAGGCCCAGGATTTCCCCGGGCTCCAGGGAGAAGGAAACCCCGTCCACGGCGCGCACCCGCCCGCCGTCCCGGCCGTAGGAAACCCGAAGGTCCCGTATCTCCAGCAGGGGCATGGCTACCTCTTCCTCAACTTGGGATTCAGGATCTCGTCGAAGGCGTAACCCAGGAAGGTGAACCCCATGACCAGGACCAGGACGCAGAACCCCGGGGGCAGGATGAACCACAGGGCCCCGGAGCTCGCGGCGCCTGACTCGAAGGCGAAGTGGAGCATGGTGCCCCAGCTCGGCCGGGTGGAATCCCCCATTCCCAGGAAGGACAGGGTGGTCTCGGACAGGATGGACACGGCGGTGACCAGGATGGTGTTGGCGAAGATCAGGGGGAACACGTTCGGCATCAGGTGATGCAGGATGATGTGTCCGTCCCCGGCCCCGATGGACCGGGCGCGTTCCATGAACTGCCGTTCCTTAATGGTGAGCGTCTGGGCCCGGATGACCCGGGCGGTGCCGGCCCAGCCGGTAAGGCCGATGACCATCACGATGTTCCAGACGCTCGGCCCGAGCAGGGCCGCCAGGACGAGCATCAGGGGAAGCCAGGGCAGGACCAGGAACACGTCGGTAAGGCGCATCAGGACGGTATCGATCCAGGAGCCGAAGTACCCGGCGGTCACCCCCACGAGGGTTCCGACCAGCATCGAGATCACCGTGGCAGAAAGCCCCACCAGGAGGGATACCCGGGATCCCGCGACGAGGGCGGCCGCCACGTCCCTGCCCAGGTCGTCGGTGCCCAGCACGTGGCCGGTGCCCGGAGGATTCAGCACCTCCGAAGGCTTTCCGAAGTCCAGGGGATCGTAGGGCACGAGGATCGGCCCGAAGACCGCCACAAAGGCGAAGGCCAGGATAATCACCAGACCCGCGACGCCCAGGACGTTTGTCCTGAATATCCGCCAGACCCCCCGGAATCCGGTCGCGGCTTCCATACCGCCCCCTAGGTCCGCACCCGCGGATCGATGTAGCCGTACACGATGTCGGCGATGAAGTTCGCTCCCACCACAGCCGCGCTGGTGACCAGGAATATTCCCTGCAGAAGGGGATAGTCCCGGCCCTTGAGGGCTTCGTACATGAGCCGTCCCAGGCCCGGCCAAGAGAAGACCGTCTCCACCTGGAGGGCTCCGGTGATGGTGAACCCCAGGCTCATGGCGATGATCGTGACCATGGGCATCATCGCGTTGGGCACCGCGTGGCGCTTCAGGATCTCGGCCTCCGCGAGCCCCTTGGCCCGGGCGGTCACGATATAGTCCTCGGTGAGCACGTCGATCATGGAGTTGCGCATGATCAGGGCGTACTCCCCCATCAGGACCAGGGCCAGGGTCAGGGAGGGAAGCACCAGGTGGGAGATCATGTCGCCCAGCTTGACCAGGGGGGAGGCGAACACCAGGGCGGGAGAGATGAGCCCGGATACCGGGAATATGTGCAGGAAGCCCGCGAAAAAGGCCACTAAAAGGATCCCCAGCCAGAAGGTGGGCATCGAGTAGGACACCAGGGCGAAGCCCAGGGCCGTGACGTCCAGGGCGCTGCCGCGCCGCCAGGCCGCCACGACCCCGATGAACATGCCCGCCGCGATGGCGATCAGCTCCGCCACGAGGGTCAGGAGCAGGGTCGCCGGTATGCGCTCCCAGATGATCAGGGCGACGGGCTTCTTGAATATAAAGGAAACCCCCAGGTCGCCCCGGGCGAGGTCCCCCAGGTACAGGGAGAACTGGACGTACCAGGGCTTGTCCAGGCCGAACATCTCGTTGATGCGGGCGATGGACTCGGAACTCATCCGGGGGTTCCGGGCGAGCATGGAGGCCGGATCCCCGGGCATGACCCGGAAGAGGAAGTAGTTCAGGATGAGCACCCCCAGGACGGTCAACGCCGCCTGGAGCAGTTTCTTCAGGAACACGCCTCGCTTCACGGGGCCTCCCGGCTTGATTTACTTGCCGTCCGACCAGTCGGCCTTGGAGCCTTTTTTCCGCCGGATCACGAGCACGACCGCCAGGATGAGAACCGCCGCCGCTGCCGCCGCGGCCGCCAAGGCCTTGGCGGACGCCCCCGCCGACGCCTTCTTTACCGGCGACGCGGACAGGTAGTTCACGTTCGTGTTGGCGTAGAACACGGGCCCCTCGGATACGGGAACGAACCCTTCCACCTGGTCGGTCCTCCAGGCCTGGATATCGCTGTCATAGGAGAGTATCACCATCGGCACATCCCTCCAAGCGATTTTCTGGGCCTCGAACACCGCCGCCTGCCGTTCCGCCGGATCCAGGAGGGTGGATTGCCGGGCGACGAGCTCGTCGTACTCGGGATTGGAGTACCGGGGTTCGTTGGTCCCGTCGAACTGGTCGGTGATGAGGAGCTGGAGCATCGTCGTGGGATCGACATCACCGCCCCAGCCCCAGATGAACATGTCGTAGTCCCCGGCGGCGATGGCGTCGCTCAGGGCTCCGTCGTCCAGGGTGCTCAGGTCGATATTGAGCCCCACATCCCGTAGGTAGCCCTGGATCATCTGCCCAGCCTTGACTTCCCGGGGGTTCTCCGCCCGGGCAATCAGCCGCAGGGCAAGCGCCTTTCCGTCGGGCCCCAGGCGCATGCCCGCCGCGTCCTTGGCGGAGTAGCCCGCCTCGTTCAGGAGCGCCGCGGCCTCAGCCGGGTCGAAGGGGCGGGCGTCCGGACCGGAGGGCTCCCAGTGCCAGAACGTGGTCGCCGGGGGTATCAGGGTGGTGGCGGGGATCCCTCCTCCGTTGAAGGCGATCTGGACCAGGTCCCCCTTGTTGATCGCCCGGTCGACTGCCCGGCGGACCCGGGCGTCCCGGAGGGCTGGGTTTCCCGTTGAGGCGGGATCTTCCCAGCAGTTGATGGTCAGCTGGGTGAATCCGTTCGCCGCGTACCGGAGGACCTTCACGTTTCCGGCTTTTTCGAGTTGGGCCACCTGGTCGGGGTACAGGTTCAGGGCCGCGTCGATCTCCCCGTTGGTCAGGGACTGGGCCAGGGTCTCCCGGTTGGCGAAGATCGAGAACACCACGCTCCCTACCTTGGGAGCCCCGGCGAAATAATCGGGGTTGGCGACGAGGCTTATGTACTGGCCCTTCTTCCACTCCTTGAACCGGAAGGCCCCGGTGCCCACCAGGGCGGGGTCCTCGAAGGCCTCGAGATCCTCGACCCCGGCGGCCCAGATGTGCTCGGGCAGGATGGGCGTCGGGTTCTGGAGGAGATTGGCCTTGGGCTCGGAGGTGCGGATCACGACGGTCCGGTCGTCGGGGGTCTCGATGGATTCGATGCCCGAGAGGAAGGCGTAGTACAGGCCCAGTTCCGAGGCCGCGGTGGTCTCGAAGGTGAACTTGACGTCCCTGGAGGTGAAGGGCGCGCCGTCGCTCCACTTCACCCCGGCCCTCAGCTTGAAGGTCCAGGTCAGCTTGTCGTCGCTGACGGTCCAGCTCTCCGCCAGGCCCGGGGCCGGCTCCAGGTCCGCGTCGAAGGTCGTGAGCGGATCGTAGACCAGCAGGAACAGCTCCGTGGCCGCCCGTTCGTAGGCCAGGAAGGGCGACAGGGCGTCCAGGTCCTCGCTGGTGCCGATCCTCAGGGTGTAGCCGGGCTCTCCCCCCTGTCCCCAGAGAGCGGCCGCCGCGAACAGCGCGATGACCATGGCATAGCCGATTTTCCTCATTTCCGGTACCTCCGTGCGTGGCGATCGGCACCCCCTCAGGGCGCCGTGGTAGCGACTTCCAGCAGGGACAGGGTGCCCGCCGTGGCGTCCAGGCGGGCTGGAACGCCCAGGGGCAGGGTCGCCTTGTCCTTCTCGTGCCCCAGGGGAAGACCGTAGATGAGCGGCTTGCCCAGGGGGGCCAGCAGCTCGAAGATCAGGTCCTCGAAGCTGCATTGGTTGAAGAATCCCGGGTCGAGCTTCCTGGGTTCGCAGTCGTGGCATTCCCCGATGACGATGCCCTCGGCGTCCCGGAGCTTTCCCGCGTTGGCCAGGTGGGTGAGCATGTGGTCCAGGATCCAGGGCTCCGTATCCAGCTCCTCGAAGAACAGGATCTTTCCCCGGGTGTCGATCTCGAAGGGGGTGCCCAAGGAGGAGCAGATCAGGGTGAGGCATCCGCCCACCACCGGGCCCTCGGCGATGCCGCTCGTGACCTTGAGGACGCGCTTGTCCGGATCCGCGAGGGGTATGGAGTCCAGGGGGGCCTCCCCCGTCAAGGCCGCGAGCCAGGCGGACTTCGTATATTCGGTCAGGTACCCGGGCTCGAATCCCGTGGCGCCGGGACCGTGGAAGGTCACCAACCCGGACAGGCGGCCCAGCATCAAATGGAGGGACGTGATGTCGCTGTACCCGACGAAGGGCTTGGGATCGGCCGCCAGGGCGTCGAAGTCCAGGAAGGGGAAGAGCCGGGCGCTGCCGTATCCTCCCTGGCTGCACAGGACGGCATCCACCTCCGGGTCCAGGAAAGCTTCCATCAGGTCCGCCGCCCGCTCCTCGTCGCTCCCCGCCAGGTAGTGCCGGTTGGCGTAGGCCCGGGTTCCCGTCTGGACCTTGAACCCGAGCGCCTCCAGCCCCTCGATTCCGCGCCAGAGTTCGCTCCGGGTCCAAAGGCCGCTGGCGGGGGAGACTACGCGGATGGTCGATCCTGCGGCAAGCCGACGAGGCTTGATCATGGGTCCTCCCTGGGCGGAATCCCGGCCCTTCTATAGCCGTATCCAGTGTACCCCTCCATTTCCAGGGTTGAAATGGCCGGATCGGACATTATCGTGGGGAAAATTTATACACACTGTATACGTTCTTCGGTGTCGAAGTTGTCCCGGAGGTACCGGTGCCGTATACTGCGGGCATGGATGGGCCGCTTACCCTGGAGCGACTGCTCCTCGATCCCCGGCTGGCCGGGTTCACCCTGTCCTCGGATACCTCGGATGCCGGTCCTCCGCCGTCCTGGGTGCTGGAGGTGGCCGGGCCCGGAGACGCCGGAGAGGTCCGAACCGGGGACATCGTCGTTTCCGGGAAGCTCGGCGACGGCGAGGAGGTCCGGTTGCTCCTCGAGGGAGCACGCGCCGGAGGAGCCTGCGCCCTGGCAGTCCCGGGGGATCCTCCGAAGGAGCCCCGCGGGTTGGCGGTCATCTGCTATCCCGCATGGCTGCCCCGGCACGAGGCGGCTGGATCCTTG
>JBGSPT010000163.1:0-19615 GCA_041738475.1 Treponematales bacterium | reverse complement strand
GGGTGTCGCAGCCCCGGGCCGGCAGACCTGCGGCGTCGGCGGCACGGATCAGGGCCTCCGACAGAAGGCCGATCCCTTGGCCTCCGACCCCCGCGATGTAGATGTCGAAGTGCTCGCTCATCGCCCTTCCTCCTTTTCCTGGACCAGGGCCCCGGCGGGGCAGGTCTGCCGGCACGAGCCGTCCCCGATGCAGAGGTCCCGGTTGACCTCCACGGCCCCGTCCTTCCGAGCCTGGAAGCTCGGGCAGGCGAAGCTCTCGATGCACTCGTGGTTCTTTACGCAGGTATCCGGATCCACCCGGACCTGCCGGACCTTCCAGGTACCCCCGGCGCGGCGCCGTGCTTCCCGGGTGAGCTTGAGCATGCAGGGGTGCCGGGCGATGATCACCTTGAAACCCGGCTCGGCCAGGGCTTCCCGTACCATCGAGGTCAGCTCCGCTTGGCGGTAGGTGTCCACCTCCCGGATGTTCCTCACTCCCAGCCCCTCCAGGGCCGCCCGCACCGAGAGCTTGGGAGCCTCGCCGTTGAAGGAGCGTCCTGTCCCGGGATGGTCTTGGTGGCCCGTCATGGCGGTGGTCCCGTTTTCCATAACAACCAAGAGGACCTCATGTCCGTTGTACACGGCGTTGACGATCCCGGGCATCCCGGCGTGGAAGAAGGTGGAGTCCCCCAGGAAACAGACCACATGGCGGCCTTCCCGGAAGATCGAGAGTCCCGAGGCGGTGGAGGTGGAATGTCCCATGGACAGCAGTACCCCGCCCATGCGGTAGGGAGGCAGGTAGCCCAGGGTATGGCAGCCGATGTCCGCCACGGTGACATCCCCGGGGGACAGAGCTCGCTTGATCGCATAGAAGGCCGAGCGATGCCCACAGCCCGGGCACAGCTGGGCCGGTCGGGGGCCTGCCGCTGGGGGAAGGGGAGCCGGTCGGGGAGCGTCGAAGAGGTCCGACCAGGTTTGCGCCAGGATGTCCCGGACCTTGGCCGGGACGCACTCGCCCATGCGCTCTTCGATTCCTACCTTCCCAAGGATCCGGGTCTGAAGACCCTCGTCATAGGCCAGGGCCTTGATCTCGGTTTCCAGCACCGGATCCAGCTCTTCCAGTATTTTTACCTCCACGTGGGCGGCAAGGAAGTCCCGGACCGCCTTCCGGGGCAGGGGGTGGACCAGGCCCAGTTTCAGGATGTCCGGCCGCCCCGATCCGGGCCGGGCCGCCTCGAGGACGTCCCGGAGGGACAGGTAGGCGGTGCCCGCGGTGATCACGCCCCGCCTAGATCCTCGGCCTTCCGTGATGTTCATGGCCAGGGCTTCGGGATCCTCCTCGATCGCCGCCAAGCGCTCCAGGGCCCGCCTCTTCAAAGGAAAGACCGTGGCCGCCAAGGGGATGTAGTTTTCCCTGTCCGGGTCGAAGCCCCAGTCGGGCTCGCGGGCGGGCGGAGGCAGGGCTGCGAAGGCGACCTTCTCCTTGGCGTGACAGACGTGGGTGGTCAGCCGGAGGATCACCGCGGTCCGGTGGCGGGAGGCCAGGCGCGCAGCGGTCGTAAACATGTCGTAGGCTTCCTGCGCCGAGGACGGCTCCAGCATGGGCATATAGCTCATCCGGCTGAAGTGGCGGTTGTCCTGCTCGTTCTGGCTCGAGTTGGCCCCCGGATCGTCCCCCAGGATCACAACCAGACCACCGGGTATGTCCAGGAGGGGCAGTTGGACGAAGGAGTCCGCCGCCACATTGAGTCCCACGCTTTTAAAAAAGACTGCGGACAGGCGGCCGGCCAGTGCGGACCCGAAGGCCACCTCCAGGGCAACTTTTTCGTTTGTGGAAAACTCGAAGCGGAAGGGCCGTTGCTCCGCGGGGATGGCCGCGATGCCATCCGCAATCTCAGGGGTCGGGGAGCCCGGGTAGGCCGTCACGGACCGGATACCTGCCTCCACCATGGCCCGCACGACTGCGGTGTTGCCGATGACGATCTCCGAGAAGGGTTCCTTCCGGAGCAGGGTCTGGCCAAGATCCTTCATGGGAGCCTCCCCTCCCGCGGCGGGGCCGCGGGCTTCCAGTATCGCACGGTCAGGGCCCCGGGGGAAGTCGGAATCTAGAGCTACAGCGTAGGCATCGAGCTCTGTCCCCTTCTTGTCGGACCAGGGATTCCGATTTCGAGCTCTGTCCCCGTCCCGCCGGAATCGGTGCACCGATTTCGAGCTCTGTCCCCCTCCCTCCGATTTCCGCGACACCCGTTGACACTCCCGGCCCGGAATCCCGACAATCCCGGCATGGCCAAGTCAGAAAAACGCAAATACAAGTTCGATCCCGAGCGTCCCTACTGCCTGGTCCTGGGCGGGGGCGGGGCGAAAGGGGTCTACCATATCGGGGCATGGAAGGCTCTCCTGGAGCTGGGAGTCCCGGTGAAGGCCTACGTAGGCAACTCCATCGGGGCCATCATCGGGGCCTTCCTTGCCCAGGGGCTCAAGGAGGAACTGGAGGAGCTCGGAGCTACCATCAAGCTCGAGTCCATCGTGGATGTGGGCCCTGAGAAGGGAGGACTGCCGGACGGGTCCGAGATGGTTTCCCGGCTCAAGAAGGTCTCCCGTAGCCTCGCCAAGAAGGGGGGCCTGGACACCTCGCCCCTCCGGGCCACCCTGGAAAAATACATCGACGAGGAGGCGATCCGCGCCCGGGGCTGCGACCTGGGCGTCACGACGGTGAACGTCAGCAACCTGGAGCCCGAGGAGATCTTCCTGGATTCAATGCCCCCGGGAAGCCTGGTAGACTATCTAATGGCCAGCTCGGCGGTGCCCGGCTTCGCCCTGCCGAAAATCCAGGGTAAAACCTACGTGGACGGGGGCGTGTACGATAATATACCTTACGAGATGGC
Source organism: Treponematales bacterium (assembly GCA_041738475.1). Taxonomy (GTDB): domain Bacteria; phylum Spirochaetota; class Spirochaetia; order Treponematales; family UBA12059; genus JAAYUR01. The sequence goes on along the minus strand of JBGSPT010000163.1, from coordinate 16,751 downwards.
CCGGCGCCGGGGGTATCGACGAATCATCGTGGTGGACGTCTCCGGGGCGGGTATCAATATCAAACCCGATGTGGAGGGTTCGGAAACCGTCTACATTAAGAATTCCATCCAGATGGGGGGCATCCTGGACTTCGACCGGAACTTCCTGGACCGGTTTACCCTTCTGGGCTACCTGGACACGATGCGGGTCTTCGGCCGGCTTTCAGGGTACTCTTACTTCCTCCGCCCGGACCCGGAGGCGGAGGCAAGGTTCCGCGGGGAATCCGTCCGGCTGGAGCCGCCCCTCTCCTCCGAGGCCGAGCGGCCGTCCAAGAGCTTCTTCCCGGACCGGATGCGCCTGGACGGGCGCCTCCTCCTGAAATGCATGGAGTGCGCGGCCCAGTCCCTGCACGTGGAACGGATACGGGAGTACACCTACGCCGAGCTGGCTGCGGAGATCGCGCGGAAGAAGGCCGAGGAGGAGGAACGGGCGAAGCACGCCATCGGATCCGGGGAAGCCCGGGGAGCGAGGCGCCTGGAACAACTCCTGGCGGCTGCCTGGAAGGACGGCCGTTTCGAGAAGCCACCCTATTTCTACCTGCTCCTTGCCCGGGCGACGCCGGCTGGGAAACCCCGGGAAGCGGTGCACATGCTCCTGGACAGGATCTTCCCGGAGCTCAAGGTCGCGGAAGCCTGGTTCGGACTGGATCAGAAAGTTCTGGAATGGGTGGTCCAACGCTGAACGCCGCGGAGCTCCCCCTCGAGATCCTCTCGACCGCCTCCGAGACCGGAGCCGCGGGGACCACGGTAAAGTTTTGGTTCCGCTTGGCGGACGGGAACACGATCGAGACCGTGGCGGTTCCCATGTACGGCGAAACCTATACAGCCTGTGTCTCCTCCCAGGTGGGCTGCGCTCGGGGCTGCGCCTTCTGCGAGACCGGGACCGCAGGCCTTTCGCGTAATCTTACGGCCGCCGAGATCGCCGGCCAGGTGACGGCCGCGTCGGAGGTCCTGGGCCTACGGTTCCGGAACGTCGTGTTCATGGGCATGGGGGAGCCCCTGGACAACCCCGAGGGGGTCTTCGGCGCCCTAGAGACGTTCAGGGATCCCCGGGGCCTAGGGTATTCCCAGGAGCGGATCACGGTGTGCACCGCGGGACATGTCGAGGGCATACGCGTTCTCCGCGGACTCGGTCTCAAGCGGCTTAACCTGTCTGTAAGCCTAGCCGCGGCTCGGGACGAACTCCGGGACCGCTTAATGCCCATCAATCGGACCTGGCCCCTCGGGGAGCTTGAGGAGGCCCTGGCGGCCTATCCGATGCGGAGGAATTTCGTGCTGGGCGTCAACTACTGCCTCATCGCCGGGATCAACGACACCCCGGAAGACCTGGACGCCGCCGCGGCCTTCGTGGGCAAGATCGGCCGGGCCCTGGTGAACGTGATCCCCTACAACCCCGGCCGGACCCCGATCGGCCGGGCTCCCTCGGAGCCAGAGATCGAGGCTTTCCAGGACGGCCTGGCCGCCCGGAACGTGCCCGTGCGCCGCCGGGTCGAAAAGGGCCGGTCCCTCATGGCAGCCTGCGGCCAATTAGGAGGTTTGTCGTGAAATACCGTACCATCCGCAAGATCGTGACCGGCGCACCAGCCGTGGACGGGGCGGGGGTCCGGCTGGTTCGGGTCCTGGGCCACCGGGATACCGAGGACTTCGATCCCTTCCTGCTCCTGGACGCCTTCGACTCGACGGACCCCGACGACTACGTCCGGGGCTTTCCCTGGCATCCCCACCGGGGCATCGAGACGGTCACCTTCCTGGTGGCCGGCGACATCGAGCATGGGGACAGCCTGGGCAACAAGGGGAGCATCCTGGACGGGGGCTGCCAGTGGATGACCGCGGGCAGCGGTATCGTCCACCAGGAGATGCCCCGGGCCTCCCCGCGAATGCTGGGCCTCCAGCTCTGGCTCAACATGCCCGCCTCCTGCAAGATGTCCCCTCCCGCCTACGGCGACCTGCCCGGGGAGAGGATTCCCGTGGTCGAGGAAGCGGGGGCCCGGGTCGCGGTGATGGGCGGCTCCTTCCGGGGAACCCCGGGCGCCAAGCGGGGGGACTACGTGGATTCGACTCTCCTGGACATCGCCCTCGAGCCCGGGGCCTCCCTCGAGATCCCCGCGCCTCCGGGCGACACCTCCTTCGTCTACATCATGGAGGGCTCGGTGTCCTTCGACGCGCCGAAAGCCGGGACCTTCCAGGACCGCAGGCGGGCCGTCCTCCTGGCGGACGGCGAGGCCGTGCTGCTTACGGCAGGCGAGGCCGGTCCGGTCCGCTGCCTGTTCTGTTCCGGGACCCCGCTGCGAGAGCCCATAGCCTGGGGCGGCCCCATCGTCATGAACACCCGGGCCGAACTGGACCGGGCTTTCCGGGAACTGGACGAGGGGACCTTCATCAAGCGGGGATGATGGAGAAAGGAACGCCTTACCGGCGGAATCGTGCGGCGACCGGCTTCTCTGGGACCGAGTCCCTTCGGCCCGCCGCCCCTCTCAACCGCGTCCGGCTCCGGCGCCCGTCTTTCCCCGGGCCATCCCTATCCCCCCCAGGCAGGCCAGTGCGGCCGCCTGGCTTGCGGCGATCAAGGCCGGGAACACGGCGCCTCCGGAGGAATCGAAGTACCTCCCGATGAGCCAGGGGAAGGACATGCCCCCCAAGGAAGCTGCCGCGCCGAAGAGGCCCGCGGCGGAGCCCGAGAGGATACCCAGGTCCCCGGCCAAGGTAAAGGCCGCGGGCACGACGGAGGCCTGGAAAAATCCCAGCAGGACCGAGGCGGTCCAGATCGCCCAAACTGAATCCTGAAAGACGAGGAAGACCACCGAACCTGCGAGGGCTCCCGGAAGTATTAGGGCAAGCAGGCGGAAGGGCCCGAGACGGCGGACCAGCGCGATCCCGACGAGCCGCCCCAGGGTCAGGGAGGTCCAGAAAGCCGAAGTCAGGAATCCCGACCCCGCTTCCGTGGCCAGTCCGGCTTTCCGGGCATAGCTGAAGGCCCAGTTCGCGAATCCGGCCTCCCCCGCGACGGTGAAGAAGAGCAGGCAGGCCAGCGCTCCCGCCAGGAACGGATTCCTTCCGCCCCGGTCGGCGCCGCTTCCGGCATCCCCCCGGTGCTCCGGCAGGCGGAGGATCCAGAGTCCCGCCAGGACGGCCAGGACGGCAAAGCCGAAATAGGCCGCCCGGAAGGATCCCGTCCCGGCACGGGACGCGGACAGTAGGAGCGGGGAGAGCAGGGCTCCCACCCCGAAGGACAGATGGAGGCCGTTCATGAACGGTCCAGCTCTGTCCCCGTGGAGCCTGACGACACCGGTATTCGCCCCCGTCTCGGCGGTGCCTTGGGCCAGGCCCAGGACCAGGATGCTCCCCAGGAGGACCGGGAGGGCGGCAGCCCGGGATACGGAGACGAGGCTCAGGGCGATAACCGCAAGGACCAGTCCGGTGAGACGGTTGCCCCGGGTCCGGTCCAGGAGCCGGCCGCCCCCCAGGGAGCCGGCGATGTATCCGACCCGGTGGAAGAGGAAAAGGTTCGCCAGGGCGGCCAGGCTCGCGCCGGTGTTCCGGGCGAACTCGGGCAGGCCCGGGCCGAAGGATGCCGTGGCCAGGCCGATGATCAGGAAAGCTAGGTAATACGCGAAGGTCTGGAGCATGGGGGGAGTATGCCGGAGCGGGGGGCGGCTGCGCAAGGCGAGCGGAAGGCTCGTCGATGGGTGGATGCGCTACGAATCGAGGATTCGCACCTATCCACCGATCATCATGGATTAACCCGCGCCCGAGCCCAGTGCCGCCCCGAGCATTTGATCTGCTTTAAAAGCGTGCGGTTCGAGGTCTAACTCGTATTCTCGACGGTTATCGAGGGTGAGTTGAAAGAGGCCGTCGAGGTGGCCGAGTCGACCAGCTGCCCGGTCAGGAACAGGGTCAAGGACACGGTGTCCGAGACCTTTGACTGTTCCGTGGGGGCGGTACTACCAACCAGGAACGATGAAAGGATCAGGATTTTTCACAACAGCGCTCCGGCCCTTTCGCACTTGCCGGATTCACGTTCGTCGGCTGCGCCACCCCCAGTAATTCCCGACGACCTGAAGCAATACCTGAGCAGGACTCCCGAGGCCTTGAAGTAGGTGCTTACGACGCCTCCTTTGGGACGGCTGCCGTCGCCGCCCTCGGCAGCTTCTCCGTGGATCTGAGGAGACCGGAATCGGTTCAGAGTAGGCGGGGCGGGGGGATGCGCCTGGACGGGCGCGGCGTTTACCAACGGGATTCTGTCTCCGGCGCCCTGCAGATGCGCGAACGACAGGGTAACCCTCACCATCGGAGCCGCCCGGATCGGGGGCAAGGTGCTCCCGGACTTCCAGTCGGCGGGCTTAGTGGATTTGCCCTACGCTCGCGATCTTCCTGATCGCTCGTTCCGGGCCACGGCTTGGCGCTTTCGCGCCCATCCTGGGCGCTCCTCCTCGCTACCGCTCGGCGCGTCGGTTCAAATCCACTCAGCCCAAGAATAAGAGCCCCGACCGGTGCAAGCCGGTCGGGGCTCTCAAAGTCGGGCTGAGTGGATTTGAACCACCGACATCTTGGTCCCGAACCAAGCGCGCTAGCCCCTGCGCTACAGCCCGTAGAAAGAAAAATCCCGCCGCGAGGCGGGATACGGGAGCGACGGGGCTTGAACCCGCGATCTCCGGCTTGACAGGCCGGCGCGATAAACCAGCTTCGCTACGCCCCCAGCGTCATCGCTGACAGGAGGGAACTATAGCGATCGGGCCTACGGATGTCAAGGCCCCGCGATTACCGCCCCGGACTTCTCGTCCCGGGAAATACGAGCCGGGCGGTCCAGGTCCAGCAGACTCCCGGGTCCCTCCCGGGCCGCGGCTCCGACGACCAGGGTGTAGCCCAGGTCGGAGCAGGCGTAGCGGCCGTCCCAGCCTCCGGGGAGCCGGATAGGGTCCGATACGAGGCGGGTACGGAGGGGGCCTTTCTGCTCCGTGGCTCGAGCTCTGTCCCCACTGGGGCTGTCCCCGATGATGGGCTTGCGGAGTGCCAGCCACGATACGGTCAGGCGTTCCTTCGGGAGTCCTACTTCCTCGGAAAATCGGGTCAGGGCCGGTGGAGCCGTTTCGAGAGGTACCGGGAAGTGGCACCAGGGCATTTTAGGTCGCCACTTCGGCGAATGGACCGGGGGAAGGGCGGAGCGGGCCTTGCCGTCCACCCGGTCTCCCATGCCCCCGAAGGCCCCGGGCATGGGACAAGCACGGGCGTGGGGGCAAGGGGACTCGACCTGCAGCCCCGACAGGATGGCCGCTTCTCGAAGTGCGGAGAGCATGGCACCGGACCGGGGTTCCCCTGGCTCCGCGACGAGGATGGCGCCCCCCGGCTTGCAGGCTGCGGCCAGTCCTGAAAAGAGCCCCGCGGCCCTTTCTCCCATGTGGCTTTCCCTACGCGCGGCGGAACTCCAGAAGAACTCCGTGAAGGCGTTAGCCGAGGCCACGAGGTTCGCACGGACCGGAGCTCCCGTGTCCGGGAAAACCGCGTGCCGCATCTCCACTTTCCAAGCTCCGTCCCCCAGGACGGGCCCCCCGGTCTTGAGCCGGAGGGCGTCCAGGAGGGCCGCTCCGGATTCCATGGGCTTCCGGACCCGGTCCGTGCAGATCACACGGAGACTCCGGTCCCGGAGATCCGGGCGGGCTATCCACAAGGCTATGGGCAGGGTGAGGGGACCGGACCCTATGTCCAGGATCGTCGCGCCTTCCGGCAGGTCCAGGGGAAGGCTGGCCAAGACCGGCACAAGTCGGACCACGTTCCAGGCCATGAAGTACCGGACGTAGGCCGCCAAAGCCGAGGGTTTGCCGAGATAGTCCGCGAAGCGAAGGCTCCGCTCGCTGGTGAGGTCGCGCCAGAGTGCCAGCACGTCCTCCTTCAGGTACCGTCTGCGGGATTCCTGGACCGGAAAGGTCTCGGAGACCGCGGACAGGAAGGCCTCGAGATCGCCGCCGGAGTTCTTGGGCGCTCCGAAGGGGGACACGAAGCGGGTCTTCATCCCGCCCCCGGCCCGCACGCCTTCCTGGGACGCCAGATATGAGGCTATGGGATCGCCCTCCTCATGACGGGCGTGGACGGCAGCCTCGGGGGCCGGGATCCGATTCCGAGCATCCTTGCGGAAGGCGGGAGGGGTGTCTTGGCGCCTGCCTTGGACCGGCGGCCGGCCCGCAGGTCCGGATCGTGAGGAGTCAGGGCGTTCCTCGGACGGGGATCCCCGTCCGGTACCACCCCGGAAGGGCCGGGTACCGGGGGCGGGGGTCCTGCGCTCGGAACGGGGGACATTCTTCCGGGGCCCGGGTCCGGGCCTCTTCTTTTCGGGTTCGCTCACGGTTCGAGTATGCCCGGACGCGGGGTTCTGTACAAGACCGCCCCGCCCGGGGGGGCTCGAAGGATGCGGTGGAGGAACGGCGAACCTCGGTGCCGCGAAACGCTAGAACGAGAGAATCACCTTGCCGGACTGCCCTGAAAGCATGTCCGCGAAGCCCTTCTCGAAGTCGTCAAAGGAGTAGCGGTGGGTGATGACCGGGCTTATGTCCAGGCCGGACAGGACCATGGCCTGCATCTTGTACCAGGTCTCGAACATCTCCCGGCCGTAGATCCCCTTGATAAACAGGCCCTTAAAGATGACCTTTTCCCAGTCGATCCCGGTTCCGCTGGGCAGGAGGCCAAGGAGGGCGATGCGGCCGCCGTTGTACATGTTGGCCAGCATCTCCTCGAAGGCCGCGGGGGAACCGGACATCTCAAGGCCCACGTCGAACCCCCCCACCATGCCCAGTTCCTTCTGCACCTCCGCCAAGCGCTCCTTGGCCACGTTGACCGTACGGCTGGCCCCGAGCTTCAGGGCCAGGTCCAGGCGGTAGTCGTTGACGTCCGTGACCACCACGTTCCGAGCCCCGACGTGACGTGCGACTGCGGTGGCCATACAACCGATGGGTCCTGCCCCGGTGATCAGGACGTCCTCCCCGACCATGTCGAAGGACAGGGCGGTATGTGTGGCGTTTCCGAAGGGGTCGAAGATGGAGGCGATCTCGTCGGGGACAGAGCTGTGGATGTGGAGGGCATTGTAGGCGGGCACGGATACGTACTCCGCGAAGCAGCCGTCCCGGTTGACGCCGATTCCGCGGGTGTTCGGGCAAAGATGGTGTTTTCCGGCCCGGCAGGCCCGGCACACGCCGCAGACGATATGACCCTCAGCGGACACCCTCTCGCCGACCTTGTAGCCCTCAACGGCCCTGCCCATTTCCACGATCTCGCCCACGAACTCGTGGCCAACCGTCTGTCCTACGGTTATAGTCTTCTGGGCCCAGGCGTCCCACTTCCATATATGCACGTCGGTTCCGCAGATCGCGGTCTTCCTCACCTTGATCAGGAGGTCGTTGTCCCCGACCTTCGGCATCGATACGTCCTCCATCCATAGGCCGGGCTTGGAATACTTCTTGACGAGGGCTTTCATGTCGTCTCCTTGGGCATACCGGGCGGCTCACCGCGGGGGTCGGGGCGGCACCGGCTCGGGCGGAATATAGTATACAACCCTATCAGGCGGCCGGGAAGCTCTGTCCCCGGGAAGCTCGGCGGTGCGGAGGAAGCTTGACCTTTCAGGGTATGCCGGGCCATGCTGAGACCGTCTGCGCGGGGTTCCCGATTTCGGGGAACCTCCCGGGGAGGGGTATGCCCGATCGTCTAAAGAATTTCAATTCCGGCAGGTCCAATTTCTACCTGCTCGGGTTCATTGCAATGATCCTGGCGGGGGCTGTTTTCAAGATAACGGCCCCTGTCCTGCTGCCCTTTACAATCGCCGTGCTTCTCTCGTTCGTACTGGAGCCCCTGGTCTCGGCCCTGGAGAAGATTCGGGTGCCCCGCCTGGTAGGCATACTCCTTTCCATCTTCTTCATCGGGGCCGGACTGTACCTCATCGGCGTCATACTCTTCTCCTCGGGCCGGACCATCCTGACCCTCTACCCGAAGTACGAGCGGAGGTTCTCGGAGATCTATTCCAGGGTCGCCGAGGTGTTCAGCCTGCCCTACGACGAGCACCTGACCTTCTTCCAGAACCTCTGGGGCCAGCTGGGCCTCCGGGTCCGGGTCCAGGGCCTGGCCTTCCAGCTGTCCGAGGCCTTCCTCGGCTTTCTGAAAGACGCCGTCATGGTCCTGCTCTTCGTGGCTTTCCTTCTCCTGGAGATTTCCCACTTCCGGGACAAGATCGAGCTGGCCTTCGAGGACAAACTTTCGGGTCGGATCAAGAAAGCCGCGTCGGACGTTGTGAACCAGGTCGCCCGGTACCTGACTGTGAAGTTCCTGATATCCCTTGCAACGGGGATCCTGGTAACCCTTGGGCTATCCCTACTGGGGATGGATTTCCCCGTTGTCTGGGGGGTGGTCTCCTTTATACTGAACTTTATCCCGAACATCGGAAGTGTGGCGGCCGGGGCGGGGGTGGGCGTCTTCGCCCTTGTCCAGTTCTGGCCGGAGCCGGGACCAATCGCGGGTTCCTTGGCCGTGATGGTGGGCGTCAACATGGTCCTGGGGAACGTCGTGGAGCCGAAGGTCCAGGGGGACAATCTGGGACTCTCGCCCTTCGTGATACTGGTGTCCATGCTGGCCTGGGGCTGGCTCTGGGGTTTCGCGGGCCTTGTTCTCGCGGTTCCCATGACGGTAATCGTAAAGATTGTCTGCGAGAACGTCCCCGTATTGGAGCCTGTTTCCATCATCCTGGGCTCTTTCCGGGCCGCGGTCCGAAAAAAGGGGAGCGATCCGGAACATGCAACCCCGGTTTCGCAGGCCGATCCGCCGGGGCCATCACAAGCTTCGTAGCACCGGCTGATAAGGAGCGAACATGACCAAGACCCAGAAGACCCTTCTCCTTGTACTGATGGCCGCCTCCATGGTGGCCCTGAACGCTGACACACAGGTCATGGCCCCCATGCTCGTGACCATCGAAGCCGAGTTCGGAGTGGACGACTCCGCCGTAGGCGCCATGATGGCCCTTTTTACGGTGGTTGGAGCCGTAGTCTCCCTGCTCTGGGGTTACTTCGCGGACAAGGCAAGCCGGAAGAAGCTTTTCGTGTTCTCCGTGGCCTTGGGAGAAATCCCTTGCGCCCTTACGGCTCTGTCCCCCTCTTGGGAGGTTTTTTTCGTCCTGCGGATCCTGACGGGCATCGGGGTGGGTGCCGCATTTCCCTTGGTCTTCTCAATCCTTGGTGACATCTACGACGAGAGAGAAAGGCCCATGGCTTCGGCCATCCTGACAACATCCTTCGGCCTGGGGGCGATAGCCGGGCCTGTCCTGGGCGGCTTCGTAGGCCAGGCCGCGGGCTGGCGCCTGCCCTTCCTCCTGGCGGCGATCCCGAACGTCCCCCTCCTCCTCGCGTTTTGGTTCCTGGTGCCCGAGCCCCGGGCTGCAGCCAGCGAGGAGGCCACCCGGGAGCTCGTGGAGGCGGGCATTCTCTACCCCAAGCACATCCGGGTCCAGGACTATGTCCGTCTGGGCAAAGTGCCGACGAACGTCTACCTCTTCATTCAGGGCATTGCGGGGACCATTCCCTGGGGGGCTTTCTTCTTCCTGAACAAGTTCCTCGAGACGGACAAAGGCCTGACCATCGGTCAGGCTACGACGGTCTACATGGTCTTCGGCGCCGGCATGGTAGCCGGAAACCTGGTGGGGGGTAAGTTCGGAGAGTTCGTATTTCGCCGGTCCGCCAAGGACCTGCCCCTCTTCTGTGGGATAACCACTTTTCTGGGTTGCCTGGGCACCCTGGGAGTCGTGACAATGTCCGGTTCCATCCCCTTCCTGTCCATGGCGGGTTTCCTGGCCGCTTTCTTCGCCGCTATGACGGGCCCCAACATGCGTACCATGCTCCTCGATGTGAACCCGCCGGAGGACCGGGGGCCCATCTTCTCTATCTTTAACCTCACCGACTCCCTTGGCACGGGACTGGGGCGCTGGGTGGCCGGGATGCTATCCGTTGCCCTGGGCTTGGCTGGCTCCATCGCCGTGAGCGCCTCCTTCTGGGTGATCTGCGGCATCGTCCTCGTCCTTACAGCGCGCGTTTTCCCGAAAGACATCGAGATCCTCAAGGAGCGCTTGGCCCGGACCGCCCGGGAGATGCGGGGACAGAGCTAGAAGCAAGCGATAGACTCGGGGACAGAGCTCAAAGTAGGTAACGCCTCCGGGGACAGAGCACGATATAAACTAGACTGAGTTATATTCAAGCATGGCACTCTGATAGCAGCGTATACACAGCATGAGAAAGCCAAGGGAGCTGAAAAAAGGGGCAGTATACCATGTAACGGCCAGGGCGAACCGGGGGGAGATGATCCTCAACGACAAGGCCATGAAGGATTTGTTCCTGCAAGTCCTTGCAAGGGCGAGGGTGAAGTACCGGTTTCGGATCGAGAACTTCTGTGTTATGGGGAATCATATTCACCTCATGATTCGTCCCGGGGAACGGGTATCTTTGTCCCGGATCATGCAGTGGATCCTGAGCGTATTCGCGATGGCGTTTAACCGTCTGCATGGGTACACGGGACATGTTTGGGGATGCCGTTTCTTCTCGCGGATTATGGCCAGTTTTCAACAATTCATAAAAGTTTTCGAGTATATAGACAAGAATCCGGCGGAAGCGAACCAAATGGGCGCGGCGGGAATCTGGCTGCATGGAGGATTATGGCATCATCGACACGGGATTCGGGGCGTTGTGGATGAGCTCGAGGAGTATTCCGCGCTGGAATTCCCCGGCCACAGGTTGCTTCTCTTGGAAAGCGGTTTGGCGAGCTGGACCTAGCTCCACCTCGCATCCTCACGCTGTACCTAGGTCTTTCCTGAAAAGGGAATGCCAAACCGGGCGCTAGGTTTCAGTCCAAGCGGCGGCATGGACCGCCCCGACGTCATTTAGACTGTAAGTATTCCTTGAGCAGGTCGTCGATGTCGTCCTGCGCGATGTCCTCCCTTCGCTCGAAGGCCAACTCGAGGTTCGCCTCCCGGAGCTTGGCCAGCAGGCTGTAGATGATCATGAATAGCACCTTGATGCCCGCAGCGGGGTGCTCGCGAATGAAACGCATGAACTCGGCGCGTTTGACGCGCAGGACCTTCGTCTCGTCGTCAGCCGCCGCGACGTTGGCGGTGCGCTTCAAGTTCAGGAATAGCCCCGCCTCCCCGAAGACTTCCCCGGTGCCGATTGTGCAGATGTACACTTCCCGGTCCTGCTCGGCGACTGATACCCGGACGTTCCCGTCCAAGATTAGGTACAGGAAGTCGCCGGGTTCCCGCTCGGTTATTATACGCTCGTCCTTGCCGAAAACCGCCTGCTCGCAGACTCCCAGCAAGACGATGATTTCCGGCTCCGACAGGTAGTGGAACATCCGGGACGATTTGACGACGGGGAGTATCGTCGCCTGGACTATCGGGGCGGTTTTCATGGCGTTCCTCGCTTTCTTCCTAATACTATAGGCGAGAAGGACACCGGCCGCCACGCGGCGACGAGCATTCGTTCCCGGGCGAGAAGTGCCGAACTGGAAGAGATTCGAAGGGTGCTCGTCATCCATGACGGTTCAGAATCGCTTCGCGATCTTGACCTGGCAGGCAGGTGCCCATCCTTGGGCGCCTGGGCGATGACGCCGTGCGCGAGAGCGCACACGACAATCATTTTCGTTCGTCAAGCGGCCAAAGGCCGTATTCCTCAGCGCCCCAATCCAATACCATGTTCGGCGCTTCCCGGCGTGCTTCTTAAAGGAAACTCCTCCGCCTCCTTGCGGCCCCGGCTCGCTTCGTATACCATGGCGGGCTATGGATGACCCATACCCTAGTAGCACGGACTCATGTCCCGCGGGAGCGGAACGATGAGTCCTTCTCTCGCCGGCGTTCTCGTCTGCCTGGTCTTCTCCGCCGTCTTCTCCGCATCGGAAACGGCCTTCACCTCCCTCTCGATCTTCCAGATCCAGAACCTCCGGAAGCGGTACCGTCAAGGCCGTATCGTGGAAAAGCTAGCCCGGGAGCCCGAGGTTTTCTTGTCCACGATCCTCATCGGGAACAATGTGGTAAACATCCTGGCCTCTGTACTGGCCACGGAATATACCCTCGAGCGCTGGGGGGACAGAGCTTTGGGAGCCGTGACGGGAGTCATCACTCTGGCGGTTTTAATCTTCGGGGAAGTGACCCCCAAGCGCCTGGCCATTGCCCACAACGAGTTCATCGCAGTCCACGCGGCCCGGTTCATCCTGGTCCTTTCGTACCTCCTGCGGCCCGCGGTAGGGGCCATCAACTTCCTGAGTTCCCTGGTCACCCGGATCTTCGGCAAGACTTCCAAGGCCGAGATGTCTCTGGAGACCATGGTCCAGATGCTGACGGTGGCGGAGAGCGCGGGAGTCATCGACTTCGCCAAGAGCTCCATGGTCAAGAACATCTTCCGCCTGGGGACCATGACCGTGCAGGCGGTGATGACCCACCGGATCGAGGTCTTCAGCTTGGACTGCCGCACCACCGCCCAGGAGGCGGCGACCGCGGCGGTGGACGAGCTCCACTCCAGGTTCCCGGTCTACGACGAAGACCCCGAGAAGATCGTGGGGGTGGTGGCCCTGAAGCGGGTCCTGGACGAGGTGGTCCACGGCCGACGGGACCGGCCCATCCGGGAGATCATGACCGAGCCCGTCCTGGTGCTGTCCACCAAGCCCCTTGGGGAACTTTTCGACCTCATGAAGCGCAGCAAAGATTCCTTCGCGGTAGTCTTGGACGAGTACGGGGGCCTGGCGGGGGTCGTGACCATGCGGGACGTGATAGAGGAGATTGTCGGAGAGATCTATGAGGACGGGGACGAGGAGCCCCGGGAACGCATTAAGCGCCGGGCAGACGGATCCTACACGGTATCCGGGGACGCACCTCTGTCCTTGGTCGCGGACATAGCCGGGGCGGAGTCTCCGGGTACGGTGGACATCCAGACCGTGGCGGGCTACGTGGCCTGGATCCTGGATCGCATCCCCGTGGAAGGCGACGTTGCCCACACCCCCCTGGGCCGGTTCACGGTGCTCCGGGTGGAGGCCAATCGTGTGGAGGAGGCGGTCTTTCGCCCCGCCTCACAGGGGATATCTGAGACCGAGTGAGGCGCATGAGGGGTCTCCGAATGCCTACCCGATCGGTACGAGAGATCCCACCGCCATTGCCAGGTAGGCCGCCACGGCCAGCCAGTCCCAGCCTCGCCCGGCGAATGCGGGGGGCAGGATGGCTGTGGCCCCCTTTCTGTTCCGATATCTCCGATAGGCGGGTACGAAGAGGACTGCTACGAGCACGGCGATGGCCCCTCCCGCGGTCCGCATGAACTCTAGGAAGCCTCCGAATCCCGCCAACGCAAGGACCAGGGTAGGGACTGTGGCCAAGAGCCAGGCGGTGAAGTTCCCCAGTCCCAGGCGCTCCCGGATCATGGAGGACAGTGCGAAGGAGATGGACCAGTAACTGGTCAGCATGGCCAGAAGAACAAAGCCCGTTCCGGCGAGCTCGGCCCAGGGACCCAAGGCCCGGCCCCATCCGACGGTCGCGATGGTGGTGGGCTCCGGGGACAGAAGGAGGGACAGGGTCGTCACCAGAAGGATCAATGCGAAATTGACGCCCAAGCCCACGGCCACCGTCCGGGGGATCATTCCCGGCCGATCCGCCAGTCCCAGGGCGGCCTGGGGCACCGAGAAGAAGGCTGCGAAGCAGAACATGGCCATCCCGTAGAGGGCCAGTAGCTTGGATGCGTCCGGGGACAGAGCTGGGGCTGGGGCCGGGGAGGAGAATCCCGTCCTGGCCAGGGCGGCCAGGGAGGCCGTCACCAGCGCGATGAATAAGACCGCCATGACTCCCACGGCCCACTTCTCCGCCACCCCAAGGACCTTGAGCCCGAAGGCCGCCACCGCGGCAGCTGCGGCGTAGAAGACGATTCCGCCCCAGGGCTCCGCCAGACCCAGGGCGGCCAGAATCTCGCTGCCCCCGGATACATAGGCTGCGAGATTGGCCACGAAGACCACACCCATCACACCGAAGAAGATCCAGGTAAAAACCTTTCCGCCCTTTCCCGTGAACAGGTATTCCCCGAAGAGCTCCACGATCTGCCGTCCGCTCCCGTCCCCGGCCGCCAGCTCCGCGATCATGAGATGCAGGATGAGGGACAGAGCATAGGCCCACGCCAGCACCAGGGCCGAGGGGCCGATCCCGTTTAATGAGACCAGGTAGGGTAGGGCGAGTATACCGCCCCCGATCCCGTACCCCGCGATGATGGCCGTGGCCTCGGCAAAGCTCAAGCTTCGGGCGGGAGCGTTCATATCTTCCTCCTGGGGGATGAAAGGACGTGGAATAAAAACCCGGCCGGGTCCTCCGGGGGAGGCTCCAGAGGTCGGCCCTCGGTCCAGGTCCCCAGGGTCCGGATCCGGTAAAGCTCCGCCGGGGGTGTCTCGAAGGGATCTCGATCCAGGGGCACGAAGTCCGCGTACTTTCCCTGCTCCAGGGTTCCTCGGTCCCCTTCCTCGAAGGCTCCGAAGGCTCCTGCCCAGGAATACGCCCTGAGGGCTTCGTGGACAGACAGGGATTCCGAGGCTACTGGGTGCTCCACGGCCCCGGCGATCTGGAGGAATGGGTCGAAGGGTTGGACGGGGGCATCCGTGGAGAGGGCGGGTACGGCACCCGCCTGAAGCATGGAACGCAGGGGGGTAAAGGAAGCGAAGGTTTCGTCGTCCAGGGCCTCATGGTAAGATTTATGGAACCGGGCGTCGATCCAAGCGAAGCCCGGCTGGACGGGCAGGACCAGGCCCAGTCGGCCGGCCCGCTCGACCTGGTCCGGCCGGGGGAACTCGAAATGGTCGATCCGATGCCTCCGGTCCCGAGCTTTGTCCCCGGTTCCCTTAGAAAGCTTCTCGTAGGCCGAGAGGATGGACTCGATGCCCCGGGGCCCGATGGCATGGGCTGAGAGTTGGTAGCCCGCGTAGTGGAAAGGCTTCGCGAGCTCGTAGGCTTCCTCCGGGCTCCGGTAGAGCCTGCCCGCGTGGTCCCGGTCCCGGTAAGGCCTGTCCATGGCGGCGCTCCGGGATGAGATGGACCCGTCCATCTCCCAGTGGATGCAGCCCCCTGCCCGGGGCCTGGCCATTCGACGGACGTAGCGGCCGACCAGCTCCGGTCGGGTGTACTGGAGCCAGAGCCGGAGCCGCAGGGGCAGTCGCCCGCCGATCCGGGCCAGGATCTCCGCGCCCGGCTCCCGTCGTTCGTTCCCGAAGCCCTCCAGGCAGTCCACCGCGGCAAGCCCCGCCTGGGCGGCCTCCCGGACCGCCCGAGAGATGCCCCTTACAAGGGCGACGGGGGACAGAGCTCGCATCGCGTAGGCCATGACCCGGTCCATGTTGAACTCGTGGGCTTCCCCGGACAGTACCCCGTCCCGGGCCTGGGATTCCAGGCCCAGGATCCTGAGGGCTACGGTGGAGTAGGAGCTGGAATGGCCGTCGAAGGACAGGACGATAACCGGCCGCCCCGGTATCCAGGCGTCCAGTTCCGGGGCCGAGGGCAGTCTCCGCTCCGCCAGCACCCCCGGCACCAAACCGTAACCGATGACCGGCCCCCGAGGCCGCTCATCCGCGGCTTCAGTGAGCAGGGCACGGACACCATCCAGACAGTCCGGGAGGACCCGGCCGTTCTCCAGCCGGGACAGGGTCTTGACCAGGGACCCCATGGCCGCCTTGGTCAGAAAGTGCGTGTGGCTGTCCACGAAGGCGGGGACGCAGGCGGCGGTGCCGGTCGGGAGAGGGCGGCGGGGGAGGTCCAGGGGCAAGGAAGCACCTTCGGGATAGGCCTGGACGATGCGGCCCTCGGGCCCCACCTGCAGGGCGGAGAACCTCTCGCCCTCCCGGGCCAGGCTGTAGAATCGTCCGACAAGAAGTACGTCCGAGGCGCGCATCCGCCTTGAGTGTGGGCCCCGTGGACGTCCCTGTCAAGCTTCAGAGGTGTCAAAATGGTCGGTTGATATATGGTCAACCGCCAACCTTTACGGTCCCCCCGGCGGCGAGTATACTCGAGTCTCGGCATGGACTCCCGAAATACCGTGGACCTGAAAATCGAGAAACTCGTAGCCGGGGGAGACGGACTGGCCTTCCCGGGGGGCAGGGCGGTCTTTGTGCCCGGAACCGTCCCGGGGGAGACAGTCCGTGCGGCCCTCGCGGAGGGCGGCAAGGCGGCCCGGGACTGGATGTCCGCCGAGGTCGTTGAGATTCTGGATCCTTCCCCGGACCGGATTGATCCGGAATGCCCCCTATATGGGGTCTGTGGCGGCTGTTCTCTCCAACACATAGTGTATGATCGGCAGGTTCGGGAAAAGGCCGGGATCCTGCGGGACTGCCTTGCCCGCATCGGGGGTCTTTCCGTTCCGGATATCGAAGCCGTACCCTCGGAACCATATTCCTGCCGGAACCGGATGCAGTTCCACCTCGCCCCGTCGGGGCGGATCGGCCTCAAACGCCGGGCGGGGAAAGAGGTCGTGGAAACCCCGACCTGCCCGGTGGCCGACCTACCCATCCGGAGCTGGATTGAAGCCCGGGAGGGCCGAGGGCGGACCCGGGAGGACCTGCGGTCCTACCTGGAGGGCCGGGACCGGTTCCTGGTCTTCGCCGACGGCAGGGCCGGCGATGACGGCAGGGCCGGCGATGACGGCAGGGCCGGCGATGACGGCAGGGCCGGCGATGACGGCAGGGCCGGT
>JBGSPT010000123.1:0-2557 GCA_041738475.1 Treponematales bacterium | reverse complement strand
CCCCCGGGCGCGGGGCGTTTCCGCGCGGCGCGGCGGCGCTCATCGCTCTAGGTTCCTCAGGGAGAACACCGAATCCGGGACCGGCCGGTCCAGGACCACGTTTTCCAGGAGGAAGACCGTGCGGCTGCCCTTGCGCAGGAGGTCCCGCATCTCGGACTCCACCGGGAAGCGCCGGCCGCCGATGAGCTCCGCCCGGATCAGGGAGTATTCCTTGAGCTTGGCCCCCGAGAGGGCGTAGAGCTCCGTCCGGAGTACGTCCCCGGTCTCCGCGTCGATCCAGAGCTTCTGCCTCGGGTAGCTCTCGGTCTTCTTCCGGGCGGCCAGGTCCAGGACCCAGGCGTCCCGGCCTTCCAGGGTCTCCCGGCCCGCCAGGGTCGGGACGTACCGGGCCGAGAGCTTCTCGTTGTCGATGGTGTCCTCGTAGGACAGGTCCGAGCCCATCATGGATTCCTTGAGGAGGTGGCCGGAGATCAACATGACCTCCTCGGTGTCCGGGGAATAGACGTACAGGCGGCCCTCGGTCTTGAGGTACTTGGTGCCCTTGTCCTCGGGGTTGAGGAATTCCACGAAGGACTCCGCGCTTCCCCGGGCATGGGCCGTGAAGCTCTTCACGTAGCGCCTGCCCTGGTATTCGATGGTCATCCGCCCGGTGTAGGAGATGGAGGAGTAGACCTCGTTGGCGTCCACCCGGGCCAGGAGGTCCGCGGCCGAGGGGGTCTGGGCCCCCGCCGCCGCCGCGAGAAGCAGGGCGGCGCAGAACACGGCATGTCGTTTCATGGTTCGCTCCTTTCGAACTCGGTTTTCATCGCCTGAGGGCTTCCACGGGCTCGATGAACGCGCTCTTCAACGAGGGGATGAGGGTGCAGAGGGCGGACACGGCGACCCCGAAGACGAAGCCCTGGGCCAGGATGGCCGGGGAGAATTTCAGGAATATGGTGCTGGAAATGGGCATGTCCTTCATGCCCCCCCCGGTGAAGGTCTCCAGGTCGATGGGGAAGAGGGAGCCGATCCCGGAGGCCAGGCCCCCGGCCAGGCAGCCCGCTGCGGCGCCCAGGGCGCTCAGGATGACCGCCTCCAGGAAGAAGACCAGGACGATCTGGCCCCGGGTCATCCCGAGGGCGCCCATCATGCCGATCTCCTTGATCCGCTCGTGGATGACCATCAGCACGGTGTTGATGATGAGGAAGGAGGCCACCACCTGGAAGACCCCGAAGATGACGTAGAAGAGGAAGGAGCTCTGCCGGAGCACCGCCACCCAGTAGTTGTCCCTCCATTCCCGGACCACGTTGCCGGGCCCCAGGACCTCGGAGACCGCCCCCCGGATCCGGCCCGCCAGGGCCGGGTTTTCGGCGTACACGTAGAGCTGTTGGGTTCCCCCGCCCAGGACCAGGACCCGGGAGAGCCGGTCGAAGGGCACCAGGATCACGTCCTCGTCGAATCTCCGGTAGTCGAACTGGAAGATACCCACGATCCTGGGGCTCCAGTACTTGTCCGAGAACTGGGCGGATACGGTCTTCAGGGGAAGGCGGTCTCCGATGTTCAGGGCCGCCTTCCGGGCCAGCTCGAAGCCGACCGCGCACTCGTTGGCACCGTTCTCCGGGTAGCGCCCCTCGAGGATCCCGTCGTCCCGGTCCGTCAGGTTGAA
The DNA here is from genome assembly GCA_041738475.1 of Treponematales bacterium. Classification (GTDB taxonomy): domain Bacteria; phylum Spirochaetota; class Spirochaetia; order Treponematales; family UBA12059; genus JAAYUR01. The sequence continues at coordinate 912 of JBGSPT010000123.1, read as the reverse complement.
GAGGTTGACCTCCCGCTCCCGTACGGGATCGATGCCCCATAGCAGGGCGTGCTTGACCGTGGAGTCGAAGAGGCTGGCGAAGGCGGTGATCCGGGGCAGGGCCGCGGTCACCCCCGGGATCGCCTCGACCTCGGCGACCAGGTCCTCGACGTTCCGCCCCTCCGCCACGGGATACTGGACGGGGTAGTATTCCTGGTCCTTCTCGAACAGGGTCGAGACCGCGTGGACGTGCCCGGTCTCGTAGGTGCGGACCACCTCCTCGATGCCCCCGATCATGCCCGCCATCCAGGACTGCATGAAGATGTTGAAGAACACCGCGATGGCGATGGCGGTCACGCAGAGGGCCGTGCGGCGCCCGTTCCGGCCGATGTTCCGCCAGGCTATGGTCACCAGGGAGGCGAAGCCTCCCGTTCCGGCTGCTTCCAGGGTTCGTTTCACGGCGTCCTCCTCACTCGAACCGGAGGCTCTCGGTCACGGCCAGGCGCAGGGCCCGCAGGGTGGGGGGCACGGCGGCCAGGGCGGAGAGCAGGGTTGCGGCGATCCCGGTTCCGACGATCACCGGGGGGTTCCAGGCGGACCGGAAGATGGCGACGATGCGGTAGCCGTAGTCGCCGTTCATCTCCCGGACCATGGCGGAGTAATCGACCCCCCGGGCGACCATGGGGATGTTGACCAGGCACCCGGCGAGGATCCCGATCAGGGACCCCAGGGCCCCGATCAGCCCCGCCTCCAGTACGTAGGCCAGGAGGACCTGGCCGTCGGTCATGCCAAGGGCCCGGAGCATCCCCGTCTCCTTGGTTCGTTCGAGTATGGCCATCAGCATGGTGTTGGAGATTCCGATGAAGGAGAGCAGGAAGAGGAAGAAGATCATGATCCGGGTGGAGACGTCGTCCCCCGCCGCGGCGGCCAGGT
>JBGSPT010000115.1:0-17211 GCA_041738475.1 Treponematales bacterium | reverse complement strand
AGCCCGGCCTGCGGTCTTCCTCCGGGGAGCCGAGGCCGGCTCAGCCGCTCCCAGGTCGTTCAGGGCCCGGGTCAGGATCGCCCGGAACGACGAGCCGCCGCGTGCTTCGAACCCCGGACCCGCCGCGTTCGGGGGCCGGTTCTGATCCGCCTGGGGAGTCTGCTGGGAAGTCTGTACGCTTATAGAGGCTGCCTGCATAGGCGCGGCGCTCTCCTTTCGTTCCGTCGTCCGGAACCGGAGCCGCCGCGCGGCGGAAGATCAGTCGAGCGGCTCGGGCTTCGACGCCATCTTCCGTTGGATCGCTGCGGACCGGTCCGGGGGCATGAGGGACAGCCAAAAGGCCACCACCGAATCCTGCCCCGCTTCCTGGGCCTGCCGTTCGACCGCCCGAAGCACGTCGATGATCATCTGATCGTCCATGGACTTCAGAATCTCGACGGCGTTCTTGGGCGGCATTCCGGACAGGTACCGGGCGTTCTGGTCGACGTTCGCCTTTCTATTCTCGATAGACTCGACGGTTTGGTTGAACGATTTTTCTCGATCTTCCAACGCTTTCCTCTGCTCGTCCAATTCCTGGGCTATCCGGGATATCTCCGCCTCCCTCTCGTCCAGGGATCCGGACCGGGCGGCCAGCTCCTCCCGTACCGCGTCCAGGGCCTCGTAGAGTTTGGCGGACCGCTCGTCTTCCAGGAGGGTCAGGGAATCCGGAGGCAGGGCCCCGGGTCTGCGGGCGGGCAGGCCGATCAGACGGTATGCGGGGGCGAACGTGTCCTTTAGATCCAGGAGGCCCAGATAGTCGAACCAGACCAGGCCGCCCAGGATCAAGGCCAGGATGATCGCCAACATCACGAGTATGCGGCCAAGGACGCGGGGTTTCCCGAAAGCAGGCATCTCTCTACCTCTACACCTTAATCGTCGGATCCCAGGTTTTTACCGGCCCGGGAAAGATCGTCCAGGATCTTTATCTCTTCCCGGTTCGCGCTGCGATAGTACTCCGCTTCGCCGCGTTCCCGCAACTTGGTAAGGAGTTTCTTTTCCTTGCTGGCCGCCACGTAGCCCTGGCGGGCGGTTTCCCGCTCGATCTCCGCCATGGCCAGGGCCTTGATGGTCCTCTCCCTTTCTACGGCCAGGCGCCGTGCGTAGAGCTCCGCCGCCCGCATGTCGTAGAGGTCCCGGCCGGCCCCGAATCGCTGACGAGCCGCATCCCGGGCGGCCCGGGCGTTCTCGACGAGGATCCTCTCCAGGAGGGCGCATTTGCCCGCCGCGGCCCCCAGTTTCATCTCCGCGATCCGCTCGTAGTACTCCCGCACTTCCAGGATTTTTTCCAGCCGGAACCGGAAGCGCTTCATGCGGAGGTCCCGGCCTCGGCGTCCGCCCCGGCTTCGGTCCGGCTCGCGTCGGTGTCCTCGCGGGCAGTCCGCAGGGCCGAGGCCGATCCGGAATCGGCGTACTCGGCGATCTCCGACGCGGGGATGGCCACCCCCGCGATATCCCCCAGCTTCCGGAGGGTGTCGGAGATGGGGGCCTTTTCCGCTATCCCCTGCACCAGGAACTCCCGTATGGACTCGTGCTTGCCTATGGCCTCGTCGATTGCGGGATTCGTGCCCTTCACGTAGGCTCCGATGTTGATCATGTCCTCGGATTCCTCGTAGGTGGCCATGAGGCGGCGCAGAACCCCCATGGCCTTCTGGGTCACGGGCCCCGTGACGGCGTTGGAAAGGCGGGATATGGATTTCAGCACTCCCACGGCGGGATACTGGTACCTCTCCGCCAGCCTCCGCTCAAGGACGATATGCCCGTCCAGGATGCCCCGTACAGTGTCGGATATGGGCTCGTCCATGTCGTCGCCGTCCACCAGGATGGTGTAGATCCCCGTGATGGTGCCCGTCTCGGCGGCGCCCGACCGTTCCAGGAGCCTGGGTAGGGAGTCGAACACGCTGGGTGTGTAGCCCCGGGTCGTGGGGGGCTCGCCTACCGCCAGCCCGATCTCCCGCTGGGCCCGGGCGAAGCGGGTCACCGAGTCGAAGAGGAGCATCACGTCCAGGCCCTGGTCCCGGAAATACTCCGCCACGGCGGTCGCGACATATGCCCCCCGGAGACGGGCCAGGGGAGGCGTGTCACCGGTGGATACGATCACCACCGACCTGGCCAGGCCCTCCTCCCCGAGATCGTTCTCCAGGAACTCCCGTACCTCCCGGCCCCGCTCCCCGATCAGGGCGATTACGTTCACGTCGGCGTTGGTGTTTCGGGCGACCATGCCCAGGATGGTAGACTTGCCTACTCCGGAACCCGCGAAGATTCCGATGCGCTGTCCCTTGCCCAGGGGCAATAATCCGTCCACGGAGCGGACTCCGGTCACGATGCGCCGGGAGATCCTCTTCCGGGTCAGGGGATCCGGAGGCTGGGCGACCGCCGGATAGGACCGGTCGGAGACGATATCCCCCTTCCCGTCCGCGGGCCTTCCCATGGAATCCAGGACCCTGCCTAACAGTTTCTTCGATACCGGTACGGACAGAAGGTCTCCCGTGGCGATGACCGAGCAGCCGGCCTCGATGCCGTCCAGGTTCGAGTAGGACATTAGCTGGACCGCCTCGTCCCGGAGGCCCACAACCTCCGCGAAGGCGGCCCGGTCCGTCTTGGGGATCAGGATCTTGCAGACCTCCCCGATCACCGCCCGGGGGCCGTGGGATTCCACCAGGAGCCCCTGGACCTTGGTGACGCGGCCCGTGTATTTGATGGGATCCGTGCGGTCCACGACGGAAAGGTACTTCGACAGGTTTTCCATCGTATCGGTCCTAGGCCGTCGGCTTTCCGCGGGCCTTGATGGGGGATATGTCTAAGATCTTCTCCTCAAGCTCGTGGAGCTGGCTGGAAATTCGGGCGTCGATCTCCCCGAAGTCCGTCTCGATGATGCATCCGCCCCGGTCGATGGTGGTGTCCTCGACGATCTGGATGTGCTTGGCGTTCTCCGCCATGGCGACGAAATCCTTCGTGTGCTCCGAGGCCAGCTGGAGGTCCGCCAGATTCACCCGGATCGTCACCTCGCTCCGGGTCCGCAGCTTGCGGAGGGCCTGGACGATGTTCTGGACCACAACGTTCTTCTGGTTTTCCGAGATGACCTTCACGACCTTCTTGGCCACCAGGAGTACGAGCTCCACGATCTCCGCCTCGGTCTTTTCTAGGATCTCACCCCGCTTGTCCAGGGCACGCTCTATGACGGCGTGCAGGCGTCCGGTGAGACGCTCGACCTCCGCCTTGCCCTCCTTGTACCCGTCCTCCCGGCCTTCGTCGAAGCCCTTGCGGAACGCGTCCTTGTGGACCGCGTCTATGCGCTCCTTGGCCTGGGCTTCCAGTTCCCGGATGCGGGATTCCGCCTGCTCGATCGCGGCTGTGGCCTCCTCCTCGGCCTTGGTCTTTAGCTTCTGGGCCTGGTCCGTGCGGCGCTTGACCTCGTCGAAGGCGGCGGACTCGGCTTTCTGGACGATGGCGTCCGCCTCCGCCCGGGCGGAGGCGATCATCGTCTCCCGCTCCTTGTCCCAGTTAGCCTTGAAGGCTTCCGCCTCCCGGCGGAGGTCGTCGGCGGTGGGCCCCAGGTATTCCTCCAGGGGCAGGGCCTCCTCCGCGCACCCCGCAGCCTGGGCGGCCCCGGAATCCGGGCCGTCCAGCACGTACTTCGAGGTGAGAGGGACGATCTCCTGGGGACGGAAGACGGTTTTCGCCATGGCGGACCTTCCTTACTGCACCAGCTCGTCGCCCTCTCCGCGGGAGATGACGATGTCGCCGGTTTCCTCGAGGTGGCGGATTATGGACACGATCTTCTGCTGGGCTTCCTCCACGTCCTTCAAGCGCACGGGACCCATGTACTCCATGTCCTCCTTGAGCATCGTGGCCGCCCGCTTGGACATGTTCTTGAAGATCTTTTCCTGCACCTCCTGGTCCACGCCCTTGAGGGCCTTGGCCAGCTCCTGCCCGTCCACCTCGCGGAGGACCTTCTGTATGGACCTGTCGTCCAGGAGGACGATGTCCTCGAACACGAACATCTTTTTCTTGATCTCTTCCGCGAGCTCGGGGTTTTCCTCCTCCAGGCTCTCGATGATGCCCTTTTCCGTGGTGCGGTCCACCAGGTTCAGAATCTCCACGATGGAGTCCACGCCGCCGGCGGCGGTGAAGTCCTCGCTGGACAGGGTGGAGAGCTTCTTTTCCAGTACGCGCTCCACCTCCCGGAGGGTTTCCGGACTCGTGCGGTCCATGGTGGCGATGCGGCGGGCCACGTCGGACTGGAACTCGTGGGGCAGTTTCTGGAGGATGTACCCCGCCTTGCCGGGTTCCAGGTAGGCCAGGATCAGGGCGATGGTCTGGGGATGCTCCTGTTGGATGAAGTTCAGAAGGTGGGCGGGATCCGTGCGCCGGATGAAGTCGAAGGGGCGCACCTGCAGGGAGCTGGTGAGCCGGTTGATGATGTCGATGGCTTTCTGGGATCCAAGTGCCTTTTCCAAAAGCTCCCGGGCGTAGTCGATGCCCCCGGAGGAGATGAACTCCGAGGCCATCATGAGCTCCTGGAACTCCATGAGGACCTGGTCCTTCTGCTCGGGCTCCACGGTATCCAGCCGGGCGATCTCGAAGGTCAGGGTCTCGATCTCGTCCTCCCGGAGGTGCTTGAAGATTTCAGCCGAGATCTCGCTGCCCAGGGTGACCAGGAAGATGGCGGCCTTCTGGCGGCCGTTCATATCCTTGACCTTCATCGCCTTCTTGACAGGGGCGGGGGCGGCTCCCGAGGCGGGGCCGGACTGTCCTCCCCTGCCCCGGCCCTGGGTCTGCGCTTGAGCTTGGGCGGCCATGGCTTATTCCTCCCTCAGCCAGGTCCGGATGAGCTGGGCGACGTCCTCGGGATGTTCCTTGGCCATGTTGATCGCGTGCTCCTGGAGCTCCAGCCGCTTGCGCTCCTCCACGGACATGGACACCTCGATGCTCTGCTCCTCCGCCTGCCGTATCGCGTTCTCCCGGAGCATCTGGGCCTCCAGGGCGCGCTTTTCCTCCGCCAGCCTCCTGCGGCGCTCCAGCTCCCGGGAGACCAGGCGGAACACTATGAAGGATACCATGAGAACGGCCAGTCCGATTAGGCTAAAGAGGATAATCTGGCTGACCTGCTGACGGCGCAGGAACTCCTCGTCCTCGGCCCGGAACTGGGCGCTTCGGTCGAAGCGGATGTTTTGCACCGTGACGGAATCCCCCCGGGCACGGTCGTACCCGACCGCGTTCTGGATGAGCGCTTCCGCCGCCTTGAGCTCAGCGGCGGGCACCGCCTCGTATTCACGCTCGATACCCCCGTCGGGTTTGAGGACCGGCCGGCCCTTGTCGTCGATCTTCCGGTTCCACACGCCGTCGATGTTTACGGAGATCGTGACCCGGTCGATACTGGGGGACCGGTCTTCCTCGATGTTCCGCTTGTTGATCTCCTCGTTCTTGAGAGTCTGGGTCTGGGTGGCCTTGCCCACCATGTTCTGCAGGTCCTTGTAGGCCGGAGCCGTCTGGCCCTCGGCTCCCGCGGGCCCCTCGGGATTGAATCCCGTGCCCTGGTACTCATAGGTGGTCTCGCTGGTGGACCGGGTCACCGATGGGACGACCTCGGAATCGTCGTAGGGCGTGGTCGGGTTGTCCGGACGGACCGTGAAGGGGAAGAACTCCTCGGTCTGCACGGACTTCTTGCTCATGTCCATATCGATCTTGATGTTCAGGTCCCGCACCCGGTCCTCGGTGTAGATCTGCTGGAGTGCCCGCAGGACCGCCGCGCGGTACTGGGTCTCCAGGCGCTGGATGAGCTGCTGCTCCCGCTTGGTCCTCTCCAGCCGGTCGAAGTCCGCCAGGCTGGTGAAATCGTTCAGGACCACTCCGTTCTGGTCCGTGATGACGATGTTTTCCGGCGCCAGACCCGCCACGGCGAACTGGATGATCTTCTGGACCCCCTCCAGCTTCTTCCGGTTGGCGGTGATGTCGCTGCCGGGCTTGGGGTAGAGGATCACGCTGGCGGTCACGGGATTCTGGTCCTGGGTGAAAAGCTCCTTTTCCGGGATCTCGATCACCACGTTGGCCTTGTCCACGTCACCCAGGCTCTCGATGTGCCTGCGGACCTCCTGGACGATGGCCCGGCGAAGGTTGACGTTCCTCTCGAAGTCCGTGACCGTGAAGCGGTCGATGGCGAATACCGACCAGGGGTCCGTACCCTTGGGGATGAGGTCCTCCCGCAGGAGCACGGCGTTGGCCTGGGCCCGGGTCTTCTCGTCCTTCACGTACAGGACGTTTCCCTCCCCGATCTCGAAGGAAATGCGCTCCTCGTCCAGGCGGTTCGTGATGAGCCGGAGCTCGTCGTCGGTCTTGATGGGCGTGGAGATGAGCCTCACCATCGTGGGCGCCGCGGATACGCGGAAGAGAAGCACGGTCCCCGCCACCGCGGCCAGCACGATACCCGCGAGGATGAGTTTCTGCACCAGGGTCCACTTGGACCACAGGGCCTTGAGCTGTTCGAAGAATTTCTTCATCCATTCGTTCATGTTCCCCTCCCAAGTTAGATGAACGAAAACGGTGATCGGTGGACGGTGGTCAGCGGACGGAAACGAGGCGGCCGCGCGGGGACCGGCATCCGCGTATGCGTGCAAGTCCTCCGTGATCTGCAGCCACTCCCGTTCACCGTTTACTGTTCACCGTTCACCTCGTATTAATCAAATCCCTCCAGGCCCGGACCACCCGGTCCAGGACGCTTCGGGCTATGTTCAACGACATGTTGGCCCGGCTCATCGCCAGGGTCACGTCGTGGGCATCCACGGAATCGGGATCCACGAGCATCTGCTGTACCAGGGACGTGTTCTCCGTCTGGTACGCGTTCACCCCGTCCATGGCCTTGAGCAGGGCGTCCTCGAAGGAGGGACCCTTGGCGGCGGCGCCGTTCCCGAGCTGGCCCGAGGAGGTGTAGTGAAGCGGGTTGGTGCGGGCCAGCCGGATCAGGTCTCCGGACGCGATGTCCACGGGCAGAAGATTATTCACCGCCATTCACTACCTCCCGATCTCCAGGGCTTTCAGGAACATGGACTTGGACCCGTTGATGATGGCCGAGTTGGCCTCGTAGGCGCGGGAGGCGGCGATGAGATCCACCATCTCCGTCACGATGTTCACGTTGGAATACTCCACGTACCCCGCCCGGGGTCCGCTTTGGATCGCGTCCGGATGGGTCGGATCGTAGACCAGGCGGGTCGGCGTGGACTGGTCCTTCTGCACTTCCGACACCCGGACCCCCCGGCCCACCCCGTTGTCCCATTGCTTGGGCAGGAAGGGCAGGCGGAAATAGGGCTGGTCCACCCGAGGCCTGAGCACGACTCGGCTGCGCCGGAAGGGCCCTCCCTCGGGGGTGCGGGTGGTGGAGGCGTTGGCGATGTTGTCCGCGATGACGTCGGAGCGAAGGCGCTCCGCGGACATCCCCGTGGCGGCTATGTTGATCGAACTGAACAGTCCCATATTCCTTCCTTATCCTACCGGAGCACTAGGTTGACCTGCTGAAACTCGAAGTTCACCGCCTGGGCCATCAGGGTGTACATCAGCTGGTTCTGCAGGGAGGCCATGAGCTCCTGCTCGGGATCCACGTTGTTGCCGTTGTTCTTGGACGTGGACAGGTAGTCCAGGACCCTCCGGGGCTCCACGGTCCGGTAGTCCTTGGCACGCCAGAGCGGCATGTGCCGGTCGTCCGTGACGGCCAGATCCAGGAGGGGCTTCACCTTCTCGGTGTCCAGGGCGCGCTTCAGGGCCGCCTCGAAGTTGACGTCCGAGCGCTTGAAATTCGGCACCTCCGAATTGGCCATGTTGTCCGCGATCACGTCCCGGCGCAGGAGCGCCACGTCCATGGACCGCTGGAGGAGATCCACCGTCTTTCCGAACGCGTTACCCTCGAACATTCCGTTCACCTCGTTCCGTTCAAGCATCGGTTTCCGAACACCGAAAACCCTGTTTAGTAGATCGGACGAATTCTTCAAGGATTGAAGAAGTATCCGACCGTGCATAGTGGACGGTGGACGGTGTTCGGAAGTAGGTACAGATCGCAGGCGCATTGAACGCCATCGCCGTTTCCATCCTCCGCGCACTCGCCTCACTTTCGTCCACCGACCCCTGTCCACCGTTCACAGTATGTACTTCGCCAGATCCGGCTTCTCGAACACGTCCTTGAACCGCTCCTCCACGAAGGCCGGGGTTATTACCATCCGGGTTCCCGTCCGGTCGGGGGCCGAGAAGGAGACCTCCTCCAAGAGGCGTTCCATCACGGTCTGAAGCCTCCGGGCCCCTATGTTCTCCGCCTGGGAGTTGGCCCGGGCGGCGATCTCCGAAAGCCTCTCGATGGCCTCGTCCTCGAACACCAGCTCGACCCCCTCGGTGCCCAGGAGCTGGCGGTACTGCAGGGTCAGGGCGTTCTCGGGCTCCGTCAGGATGCGGCGGAAATCCTGGGCGGACAGGGCGTCCAGTTCCACCCGGATGGGAAACCGGCCCTGGAGTTCGGGGATCAGGTCCTGGGGCTTGGACACGTTGAAGGCTCCCGCGGCGATGAACAGGATGTGGGTGGTGTCCACGATCCCGTACTTGGTGTTCACCTGGCTGCCTTCCACGATGGGCAGGATGTCTCTCTGCACGCCTTCCCGGGATACGTCGATGCCCCCCGCCCGGGCCCCTTCCCGGGTGGCCACCTTGTCGATCTCGTCGATGAAGACGATCCCCATCTCCTGAACCCGGGACCGGGCCTGTTCGGCCACCTTGTCCTGGTCGATGAGCTTGTCCGTCTCCTCCGCCAGGAGGATGGCCCGGGCTTCCCGGACCGTCACGGTCCGGCGTTTCTTCTTGGCCCCGAAAAGTCCGGAGATCGAGGAGAAGGCTTCCTCCATGCCCTCCATCTGCCGGCCGGCGAAGAGTTCGAGGCTGGGGCCCTGGGAGGACTGGACCAGGACCTCCACCTCCCGGTCCTCCAGGCGGCCTTCCCGGAGCATGGCGCGGAAGCGCTCGCGGGTGTCGACGCCCTCGCTCCGCGGATTGGCCACGGTGATCTGAGAGGCCCCCACGGGCTCGGAGGCGCTCTTGATCCCGGGCAGGAGGATGTCCAGGATACGGTCCTCCACCCGGCGCTCCGCCTCGGCCCGGACGGATTCCAGCATCTCGGACTTCACCATTTGGAACCCCGCGGACATGAGGTCCCGAATCATGGACTCCACATCCCGGCCAACGTAGCCGACCTCGGTGTACTTCGTGGCCTCCACCTTCAGGAAAGGTGCGCCGCAGAGCTTGGCCAGGCGCCGGGCTATCTCGGTCTTGCCTACCCCGGTCGGACCCATCATTAGGATGTTCTTGGGGGCGATCTCCTCCCGAACCTCCTCGGGGAGCTTGCGGCGGCGCATACGGTTGCGCAGGGCGATGGCCACGGCCTTCTTGGCCTTGAGCTGTCCGACGATGTACCGGTCCAGCTCCTCCACGATCCGGGCCGGGGTCAGCCGGGTGAAGTCGTCCGTCACGGCAGCTCCTCCACGGTCACCTGGGCGTTGGTGTAGATGCAGATCCCGGCGGCTATGCCCAGGGAGCGCCGGGCGATCTCCGCCGCGGACAGGTCCCCGGCGTCCAGGTAGGCCAGAGCCGCGGCGTAGGCGTAGGGCCCCCCGGATCCGATGGCGATGACGCTCTCCGCGGGCTCGATGACATCCCCGGTCCCGGACAACAGGAGGGTCTTCTCGGCGTCCGCGACGAGGAGGAGGGCCTCCAGCCGTCGGAGCATCTTGTCGGTCCTCCAGTCCTTGGCAAGCTCGACCGCCGCCCGGGTCAGGTCCCCGGAGTACTCCTTGATCTTGGCCTCGAAGTGGTCGAAGAGGGTGAAGGCGTCCGCGGTGGCCCCCGCGAATCCTACCAGGACCCTGCCGTCGTAGACCTTCCGCACCTTCTTGGCGTTGCTCTTCATGACCGTGGCGCCCATGGTCACCTGGCCGTCCCCGGCCATGGCCACCTTGCCGCCCCGCCGCACCGCCAGGACCGTCGTGGATCGTATCTTCATCGCTTGCTCCCGTGAGGATGCGCCCGCTCGTAGACCTCCCGCAGGCGCTTCAGGTCCACATGGGTGTAGACCTGGGTCGTGGAAATGTTCGCGTGCCCCAGGAGCTCCTGGACCACCCGCACGTCCGCACCCCTGCCCACCAGGTGGGTCGCGAAGGAGTGCCGGAAGGCGTGGGGGGAGATCCGCTTGCCCAGGCCCAGGACGACCGCCCTGCGATCCAGGAGCCACGCGATCCCCCGGGTGGACAGCCGACCTCCCCGGGCGTTCACGAAGAGCCAGGGAGCGTCCTTGCCTGCCTTTGCCTGACGGAAGGGCAACCATGCGGCCAGGGCCTTCCGGGCGGAGTCGGTCAGGAAGACGACCCGCTCCTTGCGCCCCTTGCCCGTCACCCGTGCGGAGCCCTTGGGGAGGTCCACGTCCGAGAGCCGGAGACCGGCGACCTCGGAGACCCGGCATCCCGTGCTGTACAGGAGCTCCAGGAGGGCCCGGTCCCTGACCTCGGCGAAATCCCCGCCCCCGGCGGAATCGATCAGCTCGCCCATCTCCTCCTCGAAGAGGAACCTTGGTAGGGGCCGGCCCGCAGGCAGGCCCTCCACGTCCCGGGAGGGATCGGCGCATGCGCCCCCGGGACCCGGGAAACGCTGGAAGTACCGGTACAGGCCCTTCACGGCGGAAAGCGCACGGTTCACAGAGGCGGCGGCGAATCCCGCCTGGACCCGGGCGGCCATGAAACCCCGGACGTCCTGGGTAGAGGCGCCCTCGACATCTCGCCCCTTGAGGGCCATGAAGGCTTCCCAGGAGGCCAGGTCGTTCCCGTAGGATTCCACGGTCCGGGGCGAGAGGTTCCGCACAGCTGCCAGGTAGGCCAGGTAGGCCTCAATCCTCCGGTGCATGCTCGTCCTCCTGGGAGTGCAGGTAGTCGCACTGGGGATTGATGCAGGCCTTGTAAGGCCCCCTCTTCTTGTCGTATCTCTCCACCAGGAACTGGCCGCACTTGGGGCAGTTCGTATGGGTGGGTTTGTAGTAGGTCAGGAAGTCGCATTCGGGATATCGGGTGCAGCCGTAGAACTCCCGGCCCCGGCCGCCGGCCTTGCGCCGGGCCACGATCTCACCCCCGCAGCCCGGGCGGGGGCACTTGGCCAGGGGGATGGACCGGGTGTTCCGGCATTCCGGGAAGCCCGTGCAGGCCAGGAAGAAGCCGAATCTGCCCAGCTTCTTGACCATGGGCTTGCCGCACTTCTCGCACACGATGTCGGTGATCTCGTCCAGGCGCCCCCGCAGGGACTCGAGGCTCTCCATGAGCTCGTCCACCCTCTTCTTGAAGGGTCCGTAGAAGTCCCGTATTGCTCCCACCCAGTCCCGGCGCTCGTCCTCTACGTGGTCCAGCATCTCCTCCATGCCCGCGGTGAATCCCACGTTCACCACGGCCGGAAAGGAGTCCACCAGAATCTCGTTGATCATCCGGCCCAGGGTGGTGGGCGCCAGCTGGCGGTTCTCCCGGGTAACGTAGTAGCGCTCCAGGAGCACGGAGATGATGGGGGCGTAGGTCGAGGGCCTGCCGATCCCCTTCTCCTCCAGGATCCGGATGATGGAGGCGTCGGTGAACCGGGAAGGCCCCTGGGTGAAGTGCTGCGACCTCTGGAGCTGTTCCACCTTGAGGACCTCGCCGATCGCCATGTCCGGAAGGAGGGTTTCCTTGTCCTCCTTGGTGGTCGAGATCTTGAGGACCTTGTAGAAGCCCTTTTCCACCACCCGGGAGGCGTTCACCCGGAAAATCCCGTCCCCGGCGCCGATGTCCAGGGCCGTGGAGCGGATCTTGGCGTTGCTCATCTGGCAGGAGACGAAGCGCTCCCAGATCAGGGTATAGAGCCTGAGCTGGTCCTTGGCCAGGTGGTCCTTCACCTTGTCGGGGGTATACTCCACCGTGGTGGGGCGTATGGCCTCGTGGGCGTCCTGGGCCTTCTTGTCTGTTCTGTACACGATCGGCTCCGCCGGCAGCTCCGCGGGGTAGTTCCGGCCGATCCAGCGGCGGGCGTCGTCCAGGGCGGTCTGGGACAGGCGTACTGAATCGGTGCGCATGTAGGTGATGAGGCCGATGCGGGTGGATCCGATATTGACGCCCTCGTAAAGCTGCTGGGCGATCTGCATGGTCTTCTTGCTGGTGAAGCCCAGGCGGTTGGCGGCTGTCTGCTGGAGCTTGGAGGTCGTGAAGGGGGGCTTGGGCCGAAGGGTCTTTTCCGTTTCCCGGATGTCCCGCACCGTCGCCTCGGCCCCCGTCACGGCCTCCTCGATAGCCTTTACCGCGGTTTCGTCCTTCAGTTCGGGCTTTTCGCCCTTCCATTGGACCAGTTCTCCGGAGAAGACATGGCGGCCCCTGCGAAAGGTCGCCTCCAGGGTCCAGAACTCCTCGGGGATGAAGGTCTCCACCTCCGCCTCCCGCTCGCAGATCAGCCGGAGGGCCACGGACTGGACGCGCCCCGCGGACAGGCCGTTCTTGACCTTCTTCCACAGGAGGGGAGAAAGGTGGTAGCCGACCAGGCGGTCCAGGACGCGCCGGGCCTTCTGGGCGTTCACCCGGGAGACATCGAGTTCCCTGGGATTGACCACCGCCTCGCGGATGGCTTGGGGAGTGATCTCGTTGAATTCGATCCTCCCGATGGCCAGGCCAGGATCCTTGGCCAGGAGGGCGTTCCGGATGTGGAAGGAGATGGCTTCCCCTTCCCGGTCCGGGTCCGAGGCCAGCAGAACGGTCCTGTTCTTCTTGGCCGCCTTCTGGAGCTCCTTCAGGAGCTTGGCCTTGCCGCGGATGGTCAGGTACTCGGGCTCGAAATCCCGCTCCGGGTCTATGCCCAGACGGGACTTGGGCAGGTCGATAAGGTGGCCCATGGACGCCAGGACCGTATAGCTGCCGCCCAGGTATTTTTCAATCGTCTTGGCCTTTGCCGGGGATTCCACGATCACCAGGGTTCCGCTGCGCTTCTTCAAGGGTTTGGCCTTGGCCCTTGTCTTGGCCTTTGCCGGGGTCTTCTTTCCGGAACCGGTCCCGGTCGTTTCCGCGGCGGAACCCGCCGTCGAGGTCTTCACCGTATCCGCCATGCTGCTCACCATCCTCGCTCCGTCATATGGGCGAACAGACTTCCGTCCGCCGCGGCGTATCTTCGATCAGGACCCCTGCCCCATTCCTCGGCCAGAGCCAGGAGGTCCGCCACCGCCGGGGCTCCCTCGGAACGGAGGCGTTGGCAACCCTCGGACCGGGGGCTTTCCAGGCAGGCCAGGGCCACCAGGACGTCCCTACCCTCCTCCAGGGCGAAATCCGCGGTGATCAGGGCCCCGGAATCCCGGGGAGCCTCCACGACCAGGACGGCCCTGGAGAGCCCCGCCAGGATCCGGTTGCGCTCCGGGAAATGGTAGCGCAGGGGCTCGGTTCCGGGGGGGTACTCGGAAAGCAGGCCGCCGCCGGTCCGGATCATGCGGGCAGCCAGGTCCCGGTTCCGGGGCGGGTAGACCGAGTCGATCCCGCATCCCAGGACCGCCCAGGTCCGGCCCCCGGCTTCCAGGGCTCCCCTATGGCATGCCGCATCGATGCCCCGGGCCAGGCCGGAGATCACGGGCATCCCGAGTTTCGCCGCCCGGGCCGATAGACGTTCCGCCTCCGCAAGGCCCCTGCCCGTGGGGTACCGGGTGCCCACCATCCCCAGGAGAGGCTCCTCGGGATCCGGAAGTTTTCCGCGGTAATACACCAGGAAGGGGGGCCGGGAAGTCTCCCGTAGGATCGGCGGATAGTCGGGGTCCCCGTAGGCGCAAAACCCCGTCCCCGACGTCTTGAACCATTCCAGATCCTCCTCCGCCCGGGCCTCCCAGAGCCCGGGGGTCCAGGACAGGGAACCCTCTCCGCGGGCCGTGCGGAGCCGGGACCGGGGGCCCAGCCGCCTGCCCAGCAGTGTTTCCAGCCGTTCGGGGGAAAGTACTGAAAGTCCCGCCTCCGGGTCAAGGACGGAATCCGCCCGTATCTTGTCCCGGGCCCGGAGGAAGGGCACGCGGTCCAGGGCCAGCCGGAACCGGCTACGGTCTCGGGTTTCCTTCATACAGCAGGTCCAGCACGATCTTCTTGTTCTCCTCCGCCTGTTTCCGCTTTTCCTCCACCTTGGTGGTGGCCAGGATGGAATCATAGAGGTTGGCCGCGTCCTCCAGCCGGCCTTCGGTGTAGCGCACCCGGGCCAGGAGGAACATGGCGTCCACGTTCCGGGTCTCGATCGAAAGCAGCCGATCAAGGTAGGGGCCGGCGTCCTCGGGCCTGTCCAGCTCGAAGACGTACAGCACCGCCAGGGCGTACAGGGCGCGGCCGTACCGGGGATTGAACTCCAGGGCCCGGAGATAGGCAGCCTCCGCGGACGCCAGCCGTTCCGCCCGGAGAGTCTGGGCAGCGGGTCCGGCTACGGAATCGATCTTTGCCTGGTAGGAAAGACCAAGACCTATGGTGTAATAGAGTCCCGTGTTGTCCGGAAAATACCGCAGGGCTTCCTTGGCGGCCTCGTAGGCCTCGATGTACATCCTCCGTTCCATGTACCGGACCGCCAGAAGCCGCCAATAGGTACCCACGCGTTCGGCGGCCTCGATAGTGCGGTCCGCCTCCCGGGAATACTCGGCGATCCCCTTCTTGAGTTCCTCGATCGTGGACGGCGGGGCGCCCTTGGTGCTCCTCTCCTCCAGATCGAAGATCTTCTTCAGGTCGGAATCGCCGCCGCAGGACGAGAGGGCTGCCGCCGCCGCCAGGAGAAGGGCGATACGCGCGATGGATCTTCTCATACACTCTCCCTCCCTACTACGGCCTTCATTGCCCGCCGCGCTTGCCTTTCGGCACCGCCGGTCCGGGCCTCCGGACCGCAACGCGGTTCCAGGGCCGCGGAAAAAGCCCAGCGGCTTCTCCGTTCAACGCCGCGGGAAATACTCCCGGTGATACTCTCCCAGGGCCTCGGGATCCACGTGGGTGTAGATCTGGGTGGTCGCGATATCCGAATGCCCCAGGAGCTCCTGCACGGTCCTGAGATCCGCCCCTCCGGCCAGGAGATGGGTGGCGAAGGAATGCCGCAGGGTATGCACCTTGCCGCCCACGCCGGACAGGTCGCGGGCCTGGGAAAACCTCTTCCAGACTCCCTTTCGGGAGATGCCCTTGCCCAGGTGGTTCAGGAAGACCCGATCGCTCCGGAGCCCCTTGGACAGGGCGGGCCGGGCTGTATCCAGGTAAAGGGCCAGCCACTTGGCGGCGTTCTCCCCGAAGGGGACGATCCTCTCCTTGCGCCTCTTCCCGGTCACCCGGAGCATCCGCTCCTTCAGGAACAGGGAGTCGAAGGTCAGGCCCGCCGCCTCGCTGATCCGGAGTCCGCAGGAATAGATCAGCTCGAACAAGGCCCGGTCCCGCACACCCCCCGGGTCCGATACGTCGATGCTGGCCAGGAGACGTTCGATATCCTCCAAAGCCAGGACGTCCGGAAGGGCCCGCTCCAGCCGGGGAGTCTCTATGAGCTCCGAGGGATCGTCGGTCCGCAGGTTCTCCAGCCTGAGGAAGCGGAAAAGGGAGCGGACGCTGGATACCACCCGTGCCATGGTCGTCGAGGAGAGCCCGGCGCTCCTGCGCTCCACCAGGTATTCCAGCAATTCCCTGGGCGTCACGGTCCGGAGCTCCGAACCCCGCTCCGACAGGCGCTGCAGAAGGCCGCGGGCTTCGCGGAGATAGACCTCCGCGGTGAGGGGACTGCGCCTTCGGGCGGTCAGGAGGTGGGCCCGGTATCGCTCAAGCAGGTCGTCCACGTCCCTACGCCTCGTTCCTCTCCGCCTGGTACCGCTTGTCCCGGAGAACCGTGGGGATGTCCAGTTCGTCCTCCCCGTCGTTGCGTCCCAGGAGGTATTGCTTCTTCTGGGCGGGAGCCTCGGTGATCCGCTTCCACTCGTCCGGGGTCAGGTAATCCTCGGCTCCCCGCCGGCCTTCCTGCCGGATGGGGGAATCGGCGCCCTTCAGGGAGCGCTGGAACCCCGTGGCGATCACGGTGACCCGGACCTCGTCCCCCAGGGCCTCGTCGTGCACGACCCCGGGGATGATGAGGGCGTCGGGATCCGCGTTCTCGGAGATGATGTTCACGATCTCCTGGAACTCCGAGAGGGACAGGTCTTCCCCGCCGGACACGTTGACCAGGATGCTCCGGGCCCCGTCGATCCGGGCGTCCTCCAGCAGGGGATTGGAGATGGCCTTTTCCGCGGCTTCTACGGCCCGGTTGTCGCCGACCGCGGTGCCGATGCCCATGATCGCGTCTCCCTTGCCCTCCATCACCGTACGGACGTCCGCAAAGTCGATGTTGATCTCCCCGGCTATGGTGATGAGGTCCGAGATCCCCTGGACCCCCTGGCGAAGGACGTCGTCGGCGAAGCGGAAGGCGTCCAGGATCGGCGTCCGCCGCTCCACCACCTTCAGGAGGTGCTGGTTGGGTATAATAATGAGGGTGTCCACGGCCTGGCGAAGCTTCTCGATTCCCTCCTCCGCGATCCGGGCCTTGACCCTGCCTTCGAAATCGAAGGGCCTGGTGACGACACCCACGGTCAGGGCTCCGGAATCCCGGGCGATCTGGGCGATGACCGGCGCGGATCCCGTGCCCGTCCCGCCTCCCATGCCGGCGGTGACGAAGACCATGTCGGCGCCCTTCACGGCCTGGGCGATGGCCTCCTGGTCCTCCAGGGCGGCCTTCTCCCCGATTTCCGGCTTGCCTCCGGCGCCCAGTCCGTGGGTGACCTTGGCGCCCAGGCCCAGCCTCACCTCCGCCAGGGACTTGTTCAGGGCCTGAAGGTCCGTGTTCGCGGCGATGAACTCCACGTTCTGGACCCCCGCGGCTATCATGCGGTTGACCGCGTTGGAGCCCCCGCCCCCCGCTCCGATTACCTTTATCACCGTCGGGTTTCCCGACTTCTCTTCCACCAGTTCTACCGTCATGCTCCCCTCCCAGGTTCACGGCGTTCTTCGATGCGATGCACGTTGCGTTACGGGCGCGAATTATCTTCGTTCCTAGAAAAACTCCTTCCGAAACCAGTCCAGGATGCGTCCCGCGAGCCCCGAGCCCTTGCGCTCCGCCGCGGGGCGGGCTTCCGGAGCCCGGGGC